>NZ_JBQHWS010000010.1:0-62048 GCF_052063845.1 Blautia sp. HCP3S3_D9 | reverse complement strand
GGAAAAGTATCGTTATCTTTTTCAATGCGCAAAGGAAAGCAATGATTTTGATTCATTTATGAAATTCGCAGTGTAGTTTTGTGCAATTTTTCAAATTTGCTCATTTATAGTAATGTATTTATTTGTAGATATTGATAAAAATGGAACGGATGAACTTATTATGAGATATGGATATCCGAAATCTAACAGAAATACAGCGGTAAGTTCCGGTTATGGAGAATCTACCACTATTTATACAATAAAAAATGGAAAAGTTATTACAGTATTAGACCATTCTAATGTGGATCCAGCTCGTCATGATAACTTTGTGCGTATTTTTAAAAACAGAAGTCGTATCGATATGGGACTCTCTCATGGATATGATGATCATACATTTTGCAAATATTCTAACGGAAAGTTGTATACAAATAGCAATACGATTTGGATGACAGCTACGTCCAGTAGATGGAGCTATAATCAGAAAAGTATCAGTCGTTCCGTCTATCAGGCAAAATACAAATCTTTAACTAATAATGGGAAAGGTTATACAATGAAGATATATAACTAGTACATCATTTTCGAAATAACGATACCACTCACTTGTCTGCGAATCCGATTGCGCAGATGAAAAAGCCTCAGCGTAGCTAGAAAATATATCAGACAGTATCTGGCGAATATTTTACTTAAGTCAGGTACAAAGGATTTGGGAAAATTTAAATATTTACCTGCAATTGCACGTTGACTTATTATCATCTAAGTAATGAGTTGGACGTGCAATTTTTATAAAAATTTTGTCGAAAACTTTTTCTTGCTGAATCTATTTTCTTGCGTTATACTAAGCCCAAAGAGTTCTTCTGTTTCGGAAAGGGCAGAAGAATGGAAACCAGGAAATTTAAAGATCTGACAATACGGGATGCGTTTATGTTTGCAGCAGTGATGTCTGATTCGGAAATCTGCCGTAAAGTGTTGGAGCTGGCATTAAGGATTCCGATTTCAGAAGTACATGTTCAGACAGAGAAAACGATGGCGTATCATTCGGAGTATCATGGTGTACGTCTGGATGTTTATGCGTCAGATGCAAACAGAACACGATTCAATGTAGAAATGCAGGTTAAATTGCAGAAATTTCTCCCTAAAAAAAGCCGTTATTACCATGATCAGATAGATATGGATGTACTGTTGACTGGAGAGCCTTATGAGAATCTGCCGGATACGTATGTTATATTTATCTGTGACTTTGATCCATTTGGAGATGGTTTATACCGATATTCGACAGGTACTTATTGTGAAGAAACTGGAAGCCGGGTGTATGATGGAGTTGAGACGATATATCTTAATACACATGGAAAGAACCGGGAGGATATTCCAGAGGAATTATTGCAATTTCTGGATTACGTGAAAAACATTGGACGTAAGGAAGAGATTTCGATGACAGATCCGTTTGTCAGACATCTACAGAATACGATTGATAAAATTAAGCTGGATCGCGGGATGGAGGAACGGTATATGCTGTTAGAAGAAATGATGCGTAATGAAAAACAAAAAGGAATACAGGAAGGTAGTCAGAAAATGCTTGCTCAATGTATTATTGAATCCTTGGAGTCTAGGTTTGTTATTCCTGTAGAATTAAGAGAGAGTATCATTTCTGAAACAGAATCAAATAAACTTAGCGCATGGTTTCAGCTATCTCTGAAAGTCTCTTCTCTTGAAGAGTTTGAACAAAATATGTGAAAAATTTATACATTTCTAGAAGATGGGTATTTATCCTAAGAGAGAATCTTACACACATCTATAAATTCTATCCCCATGTCGGGGAAGTTACCAGAAACATGTTATTATTGGTGTAAAAAGAAACAGAAGAACTCTTTTTATTTGTTCTATTAAAGTATAATTTGGATTTCGGTATATAGGAAGTTTTGAAACTTTACGATAAAATGGTTTCATGTTATCATTATTTCATTAGAAGAAAATGCAACAGAAAACTGTTTTTGATTGTGAGGTGGCAGTATGGGTGTTTGTTGTAAAATAAAAATGTAGAAAGTTGCAAAACAAAAATGTAGGTGATTGCAGCTACATTTTGTAGGTAATTGCAAAGCATCAGAATTCTAGGAACAGGCAGCGCCGGATGGTAGCTCCTAAGTTGGATCTAATGCAAAAATCCATTGCAGACATACAGATAATCAATTATCCCTGTCAGAACTCTGTTGTTTTTACTTTCTCCTATTCTCAAAATACACAAACCTGTCAATTGCATCCAGAATATCTTTAAAAGCATCCCGTGGTGCTTCTTCTATATAAGCTTTAAGGATTTCGGTTTCGTTTTTGCGGTATCTTCCGTAGAAAATATCGTAAAGATTGTGTCCACGAAGGCAGATACGGATTTCTTCCATATGCTGTCGGATGTCTTCTATATCTGAGAGAGAATGGCCGATCATTTCAGTGAGATGTTGACCGCTTTTTAACTTATACAGATATTCCTTCCACTTTTCCAGCAGAATTTCGTAGAAATTTTCCTCGCTTTTTACCACTCCGATTTTTGCCATTACCTTCGGATCAAGGAAATAATTTTCGAAGGAATAATACTTCAGGATCAGAACATTTTCTCGGGTTACACGTGGCAGTCTGTCCATATCTTCCCGGTTACGGGCTTCATAATACCTGCACAGGGAGGCTGCCAGCTCCTCAGCATCTTTTCCATCTCCATCCCGGATCATCAGGAAATTATCTCGCAGATATGTCTGGTTGATATATTTGAGATTGGCATAGGTTTTGATGTTGGTACAACTGTTGGTGGAAATAATGGAAATTCTGGACAGGTTTCCGTTCTGGTCATAAATCTCAGAATAATATTTTTCCAGAAGCAGCGGCAGTCGGCTTTTGTCCTGTTTTCCTTCCACAATAAAAACAAAGCTGACATTCAGAAGGTCACTGGCAGTGAATCCCAGATCATCGAGGATCGCAGAAAGATTTGTGTGACTGCGGATCACAGAATATCCATTTTCATCCAGAACCATCTGACGGATCTGTCTGCTGTTGAACTGAAAGAGCAGATTCGGAGAATGTGTTGTAAAAATAACCTGACTTTTTCTGGAAAGTCTGTACAGAATTTCGCTGGATTTCTTCTGCAAGGTAGGATGCAGAAAAATTTCCGGGTCTTCCATAAGAATCATTCCGGGGACACGTTCTTCGTCTTCCAGATAAGCCTCCAGCAATGAAAGCAGATAAATACTGCGCATTCCTTTTCCAAGAGAAGAAATATCTTCTGGTCCGTGGGATTCTTTGGCTTCAAGGTAGGCATTTACCTGAAAGATTCTGTCTGTATTGCAGGTCAGTTCATAACATACGGTTCCGGATGTGCCACCGTTTTTATGAAAGTTTTCATTGACCCGCTGGGAAAAGCTGTCAAGGTTCAACTGATACAGTTTATATTCCAGAAGCTTTTCAGCCTCAAAGGCATTTAACTGTGATGGCATTTTCTGATTGATCAGTCCGATGCAGGAGAAGCAATGATTGCATTTCTTGGAACGGTCAAAAAGGCAGCAGTCCGCACGCATCTGATTTAGCAGGTCATCCTCCATAAAGGACAGCAGGCTGTCCTGAATCCCACTCAGATCACGCTGGCTGTCCAGATAATAAATCTTCGGAAAAACTTCACGGATGACAGGATTGTTTTTATGGTATCCATCTGACAGCCGGATGCGCCCGTTGTAATTTACAATATAAGAAAATGTCAGTATGTTATCTTTATAGGATGGAAGTTTTTTCTGAAATTCCCTCATCCAAATCTCCATTCTTCGATAGGAACTGACTCTGCGGAGTCTGTGAAGAAGTTCTAAGTCTTCCTGCGTGATTTCCAGTGCAATATCAATCTCTATATTTTGTTTCTTTTCGTTAAAATCCGTTTCCGTAATTTCGTATTGTCCGCCCACTGCACAAAGTGCGCTGAGAACTGCGGTTTTTCCTACGTTATTTTTGCCGACCAGTATCAAAGCATTCTCTATATCACGGATTTCAAGATTGCGAATGTAGCGGAAATTTTTGATATGAAGTTCCTGAATGCGCATATGATTTCCTCCTTTTTCTGGAAATGCTGTTGAGATTTTATTCAAAAATATCAATTAAGTAATGTTTACGGTAAAAAAATTTCATGTTATCATAATTCTATCACAATAGAAAATATAGTGCGAAACTATATTTGACGGATACAGAGCGGAAAATGTATGAAGAGTAATAGATTTCTGTATAATCTAAATATATGGAATTCTGAGAAAGAAGGTGTGTATTATGGCACGGACTGTTGGAATTGGACATCAGGATTATGAAACAGTAAGAATGAAGAATACTTTTTATATAGATAAAACAAGTCTGATACGTGAATGGTGGGAAAATGAAGATGCTGTAACTCTCATTGCCCGTCCACGGCGTTTTGGAAAGACGTTAAATATGAGTATGCTGGAAAAATTTTTTTCTGTTGAATATGCAGGTAGGTCGGAGCTTTTTGAAGGACTGGATGTATGGAAAGATGAAAAATACAGAGAATTGCAGGGTAAATATCCGGTTATTTTTATCAGTTTTGCGAGCGTAAAAGAGAATACGTTTGAACAGGCAAGAGAGAGTATTTATCGTATCCTGATAGACGTTTATAATAAAAATCAGTTTTTGCTGAAAAGTGGATTGCTCGAGGAAGAGGAAAAGCGTTATTTCATGAATATATCTACTGATATGAGTGAAACGGATGCGACGATATCTCTTCATAAAATGTCAGATTTTCTGTCCAGATATTATAAACAAAAAGTAATTATTTTACTGGATGAGTATGATACTCCCATGCAGGAAGCTTATGTGAATGGATATTGGGATAAGATTGTTTCTTTTATACGTGTTTTATTTAATTCCACTTTTAAAACGAATCCATATCTGGAACGCGCAATTATGACAGGTATTACCAGAGTAAGTAAAGAATCTATTTTTTCTGATCTGAACAATCTGGAAGTTGTTACAACTACTTCTGAGAAATATGCAGATAAGTTTGGATTTACAGAAGCAGAAGTAGTACAGGCATTAGATGAATATGGACTTGACGAGAGAAAAGCGGAAGTGAAACAATGGTATGATGGATTTACTTTTGGCAATAAGAAGGATATTTATAATCCGTGGTCAATCATCAATTATCTGGATAAGAAAAAGGTGGCACCATACTGGGCAAATACCAGCAGCAACAGTCTTGCCGGAACTGTGATAAGGGAAGGAAACGTACAGACAAAAGAAGCTTTTGAGACACTTCTCAGAGGGGACTCCATTATAACAGAACTGGATGAGCAGATTGTATATGGACAACTGGATCTGGATGAAGATGCAATCTGGGCGCTTCTGGTAGCCAGCGGATATCTGAAGGTAAAACGACATTGGATAGATGCTTCGCAGTTTGGAAGCTGGAAACAGCTATATGAACTGGAACTGACAAATTTTGAGGTCAGAGTTACGTTTGCAAATATCGTCCGGGGATGGTTCGCACAGGCGTCAGGGGACTATAATGCTTTTATCAAAGCTCTTTTGAACGATGATACAGAAGCAATGAATGCTTATATGAACCGTGTATCTCAGCGTATATTCAGCACATTTGATGTGGGGAAAAAACCTTCTGAACAGTCAGAACCAGAGCGCTTTTATCATGGATTTGTACTTGGTTTGATGGTAGAACTGATAGACCAGTATGAGGTAAAATCGAATCGTGAGAGTGGATTCGGCAGATATGATGTAGTTCTGAAACCGAGAGATATACGAAAAAAAGCTATGATTCTGGAATTTAAAGTTTTTAATCCGAATAAGGAAACTGTTCTGGAAGATACAGTTAAGAATGCTCTGAAGCAGATAAAAGAGAAAAATTATGCCGCTGAACTGCTTGAGGCGGGGATTGTAAAAGAGAATATAAAAATGTACGGATTTGCCTTTAAAGGGAAGAAAATATTGATATGTGGAGAATGAAAAAGTTCTTGACTTTTTCATCTGTAATTCGTATAATAACCAACGGTAAATTTAAGAAACAGATATTTGGTTTTATTGGAAACGGTACATCCTCCTGGATGGTTATGAACAACACAAATCTCTAATTTATGTTATTCACATACTATCTAAGGAGGATTTTTTATGCCTAAAAACAAGTTTCAGGAAGTTATTTTTACAATTATCATGGTGTTTGTAATGGTTTATGCCATGATCTGCTACAACATTGTACTGAATACAGGAACAATGGCAAATGAGACATTTCTGTTAGCTTTTCATGAATTAGCATTCATGGGACCGATCGCATTTGTTCTTGATTTCTTTATCGTCGGTGGTCTTGCAAAGAAGGTTGCGTTTGGCATTGTGGATATGAGAAGAGACAATCCATTCCACCTTGTACTTGCAATTTCAGCAGTGTCCGTAGCATTTATGTGCCCGTGTATGAGTTTTGCAGCAACTGTACTGATCAAACACGCACCAGTAAGCCAGATCATTCCGACATGGCTTCAGACAACAGCAATGAACTTCCCGATGGCATTCTTCTGGCAGATCTTTTACGCAGGTCCGTTTGTAAGATTCGTATTCGGAAAACTTTTCTCGGAAAAGGAAAAAGCAGCAGTTTCTGCAGAATAAGATAGTTACTTAATTGAATAAAGAAGTGGACGTTTTTTTGTCCGTTTAATAAAAGCAGTGTTCTGGATTTTCAGGGTGCTGCTTTTTTTGTGGCTTCATAGAGAAACGCTACATAGTAATTTTCTACCAGGATGTAAAAAGGGATTTTTCAGTGGAACTATTCCAAATGAAATGACAGGAGAATTTTAGGATATTGTCTGTTGTATAAAATTTAGAAAATTGTTAAAAAATTACTTTGTTGACAGAATAAGAAAGGGAGGATATTCTTAAAATATAAAGAATACAAGGGAGGAAAATGCTATGAAAAAAGTAATGAAAAAGGGGATGCTATGGTGCCTGATTTTGATGCTTGTTTTAACATTTCAGTCACTATCTGCCAGCGCTGCTACGAAGAAAGCAAACCTGAAAGCACCTACGGTATCTAATTGGAAGAAGACATGGGATGGAAGCTGGAACACGCCTAAGTCGGATGGAGTAGAGTATACGATTACCTGGAAGAAAGTTGCAGGAGCATCGGGATATCAGGTTAAGTATTCTCTAAAGGAAAGTGGAGTATGGACCAAGTATTATTTTACTTTAACTAAGAAATGTTCTTATTCGATAGCTGGTTCCAGCATGGATAAGTCCAAGGCCAGAGTCAGAGCATACAAGGTTGTAAACGGAAAGAAACAGTATGGACCATGGTCAAAAACAAAAGTGTCTGTAAAATGGTGGTAAAACATTAAGGGAAGAGGAAAAGAAAGAATGAATAAGATAAAAGTAAGAAAAAGTTGTCTGGCAGTTATTTTAGCATTTGTTATGCTTCTGGGTAATGTGTTACCGGTTTTTGCAGAAGGAACGGTTCAGATTAATAAAGATAGCATTACTATTAAATCTGGTGAAAATTATCAATTAAGTGTGACAGTCAATGGAGTTGAACAGAATGCTGCATGGGGAAGTTCAGACTCTTCCGTAGCAGAAGTAAATCAGGCGGGTCTTGTAACAGGAAAGGCAGCTGGTTCCGCAGTAATCACAGCTATGGTAAATGGTTCTACAATAGAATGTCTGGTGTCTGTTCTGAAGAAAACAGTCAGCACTACCAGCCGTTATAATGTCCTGATATTGGATGCATCAGGAAGTATGAAGGGAACTCCGGCAAGCGGACAGAAGACAGCGGCCAAACGTTTTTGCCAGAAAGTATTATCTACGGAAGGAAATAACTATGTGGCAGTAGTTGCATTGAACAGCTCTCCGATACTGGTACAGAATTTTACAGATAATTATAGTGTTCTGGATCAACGCATCAGTTCTATCACAGTGAATGGACACACAAACATGAATGCGGCATTGACAATTGCTGATAATCTGCTTAATGGTGTGAATAAAAGTGGAACTGTTTTAAAAAATATTGTTTTGTGTTCTGATGGTCTTCCAACTGTAGGAAAGCTGACAGCTTCTGGCAGATATAATTCCAGTGATCATAAATGGTATGGTTATGCAAATGCAGCGTATAATACTGCAAAAGTTTCAAAGAATAAGAACTATTTTGTTTATGCACTTGGATTTTTCCATAATTCTAAGGGGAACGATCTAAAATTTGGAAAGCGTCTGATGAAGGATCTGGCATCTAAGGACAAGTACTTCGTAATCCAGGACCCGGCAGATCTGGATCATGTTTTTGACAATATTGCAGATAATATTACAAAAACAACTATCAACAAGACCTCTCTGACGTTAACAGCAGGAAATACGTACCAGTTGAATGCGATGGTAAATGGCGTAACAAAAACTGCTACTTGGAGCAGCTCTGATTCATCTGTTGCTTCTGTAAACAGCAAGGGAAAAGTCACTGCAAAATTGGTGGGAAGTACAATAATTACCGCAGAATTAAATGATACAACTGTTACCTGCAAAGTCACGGTAAAACCTAAGATTACACTTAATAAAACAAAAGTGACTATTTATACAGGCGAGAAGCTTCAGTTAAAAGCTACTGTTAAGGGAAGTAACTCTTCCATAATATGGAAAAGTAGCAATTCTTCTGTAGCATCGGTATCTTCCAAGGGTGTGGTAAAAGCGAAGAAAGCCGGAAAAGTAACAGTTTCGGCATCTGCTGATGGAGTGTCTGCAAAGTGCGTGATCACAGTAAAGAAGTCAAAGCATCCAGTGTATTCTACATATTTTACTTTTAAACCGACATTGTATAAAACAGAGTATTCTATAATAACTATTGATGAGCAGGGACAGAGAGTTGTAGTAAATGATGATGCAGTCATTGAAAAGTGTGCAGTATATCTTCAGAAACGTGGAAATTATTATTATCGAACGATTGCCTTTAAAGGAACGAATGTAACTAGTGCAAAGCTTTCAGTTTATGCGGCATATAAGGGCAAAATAGTGGCAGATGGAATTAATATTGGAAGTGGATTAAGAAGTTGGAGAATGTATCAGGATTCTAAAGGTATCTGGAGCTGTTTAGGATGCTATGAAGTTGCCAAGGCAAGTGTGACAAATGCTAATGGAGATTTGTTGTCAAATATCAGAACAGGCATCCAGAGTTCCAATACAAAAGTATTCAGTGATCTGAATAAGATGAAAAAATGGCTTGCGCAATAAAATGACTGTTTCAGAAAATAATATTAAATATAGACAAGCAGGGAGGCAACGGTATGAAGAAAGTGGTAACTAAATATCTGGCGTTTATAATGGCGATATTATTGGCAATATCTATTCCAACATTACCTTATAAAGTACAGGCAGCAACAGCAAAAACACAGGCGCTAAAAGCGTACAATAAGTTGTTATCACAAAAAACAATTCCATGGGGAAATAATTTATATTACACAGCAGTTCCTGCGGATACATTATCTTTTACAACGGCATATATTGATAATGATTCAGTTCCGGAACTTATCATTATGAGCTCTGCGGTACGGCAACAGGCAGGGTTTGCATTATTATATACTTATAAAAATGGAAAATTACAGTTTGTAAGTAATATTGATATGAACGGAGATCTTTATTATTATAAGAAAAAGGGAATTCTTATAGACAGATATGTTCACAGAACTGAAGTAGATAAATATATGAAATTTTCAGGAACCAAGTTAACTCAAAAGTTAAGTTTCAATACATCGACTGTTGGAGTAAAATCCTATTATAAGTTTTTTAAATCAAATATAAGACCGGATGACAGTAAAGAAATCTCGAAAACGCAATTTGCAAAAGAGATAAAAAAGTTAACTGGTGGGTCTAAAAAGTCAAAGATAGCAATGGAAGCATTAAAAAAGAATACAAACATAAACAGAACGAAATATTTAAAATAATTTTATGAAGTTTGTAATTACAGGAGAATATTTTTATCTAAAGGAGGAATTATTATATGAAAAAAGTACTGAAAAAGGGAATGTTATGGTGTCTGATATTGATGGTGATTTTTGCTTTTCAGCCATTGTCTGCCAGCGCTGCCACGAAAGTAAATCTGAAAGCGCCTACAGTATCTAACTGGAAGAAGACATGGGATGGAAACTGGAGCACACCTAAGGCGAATGGAGTGGCTTATACGATTACATGGAACAAAGTTTCCGGAGCTTCAGGATATCAGGTAAAAGTATCGACAAAAGAAGGAACATGGAGTTCATATCGCTATGTTTTAACCAAAAAACGTTCATACACAGAAGCAGGATCTACTGTTGAAAAGTCCAAAGCCAGAGTCAGAGCATACAAGGTTGTAAACGGAAAGAAACAGTATGGACCATGGTCAAAAACAAAAGTGTCTGTAAAATGGTGGTAAAACGGTAAGGTGAAGGGGAATAGGACAGTACTGGAGGAACTTGTTCATTTATAGATTATATGGTAATTTCAAATGCCGCCTCAGAGAAATATCTCTGCTGGCGGTATTCTGCGTGTTTCTTGACAACAGATAACAAGGGGATTATACTCAACAAAGTTGATATTCGGATTACTCAGCTAAATCAGGCGGGTGGAGAAGCAGAGGTATATGATTCAGGATATTTTGAAGAAATAGCAGGAGAACAAAATTTATGAATCCACAAAAGAATGGAGAGAAAAGCAAAATGGTGACAGGCACCATTGTAACGATCGCAGGCGGGATCCTCTGGGGCGTATCCGGTGTATGCGGACAGTACATGTTTCAAAACAAAGGAGTAACAGCTCCGTGGCTCGTGTCTGTGCGTCTGGTAGTAGCGGGACTTCTGATGCTATGTTATTATTTCCTTACAGACAGAGAGCAGACCCTGGCAATCTGGAAAAGTAAACGAGACAGACGTGATGTGATCATTTATGGACTGCTTGGGATGCTGCCATGCCAGTATGCATATTTCCAGACCATTGAATGGTCCAACGCAGGAACTGCTACGGTTATTCAGTACCTTGGACCTGCATTGATCGTCATATGGGTATGTTTTCGCACTAAAAGAATGCCGACTTTGCAGGAAATTACAGGTGTTATCCTTGCTGTGATTGGAGTATTTCTGATCGCAACTCATGGAAATCCGACAAGTCTGGCACTTTCCGGGCGTGCTCTGCTCATGGGACTTGCTTCTGCAGTATCAGTAGCTATTTATACATTGGAACCAGCCAGACTCCAGAAGAAATATGATACCCCTCTGATTCTGGCGTGGGGAATGACCATCGGCGGTGTTGCCCTGACTCTTATTTCACGTCCATGGACGGCTAAAGGGATTCAGGCAGATGCCGAAATGTTTGCGGCACTTGCATTTGTAATTGTTTTTGGAACGATGGCAGGATTTTCCCTGTATATGACAGGTGTAAAACTTATAGGTTCTGTAAAAGCCAGCCTGTATGCCTGCATGGAGCCAGTATCCTCCATGATTCTTACGGTTCTCTGGATGAAAGTAAACTTCACCACGCCGGATCTGATCGGAACCCTGCTTGTTATTGCTACGATTATTATTCTGGCGATTCCGACGAAGAAAAACCGGTAATCGAAACCTGATAATAAAAGGTGTTTTACAATTACACATTATTATACAGAGTATGCTATAATAAACTTTGTGTAATGGGGTACACATGGGGATGATTTTTTACAATAAAAACTGCCAGTATAGAAGCAGAGACTGCGCAGATAAACAGTAGGAGGTATTTCCAATGAGATTACAAAAAGTACAGGAAGCGTTAAACACAAAGAACATAAAATATGAGTACACAGAAGAGAATGGATGCGGAAGTCTCGACTTCATGTTTCGTGGTCTGAGATTTCACGTATGGGAATATGAAGACCGTGTCTGGGGCGCTGAAACCAATGTATTCGAAGCAGGCAGAAGCCAGGACATAGAAGGAGATTATGAAGAAACTATCTCCAACGAAATCCTCTCATGGCCGGATATGCTGCCTGGAATGTAATTGATTGTGTAAACTTAACGGAATCAGGCAATGATTTCTGTATTATCTGCTTGAAGGGAAGTGGAGATTACGAAGAAAAGTAGGATCAGACAAATAGTAATAATGACAGGTGTTGTAGCTATCTGTATGTTTTCAAATATTACTGCAGCAGAAATCCATGCAGCGGAAGTAGCGGGTCCGCCAAGACCTGCATCCTTGGCGGTTACAGCGACACCAAAGCCAACGACAACACCAAAGCCAACTGAAACACCAAAACCAACAGCAACACCAGAACCGACGGCAACACCGGAGCCAACAGCAACTCCTGAGGCAGCAGACCAAGATACGTCAGATCAGGGAACCCTGAGCAAACCAAACCATCCAGATACAATTTCCGCAGACAAACTTGTATTCATCGGAGACTCCAGAACAGAAGGGCTCAGAGATGCAGTAAATGACGACAGCGTCTGGTCCTGTCTTTCTTCTATGGGCTATGACTGGATGGTATCTACAGGCGTACCGCAGGTAGAAGATCAGATAGAAGACAACACTGCGGTCATTATTCTGATGGGCGTCAATGACCTTTATCAGGTAAACAACTACATCAGCTATATCAATTCCAAAGCTGCCGAATGGTCCAACCGCGGAGCCCAGACCTACTTTGTATCCGTAGGTCCGGTACAGAACGACCCTTATTGCAGTAACGCAGAAATTGAGAGTTTTAATGCCGCAATGCAGGCAAATCTTATCGGCGTTACCTATATAGATATTTACTCCCATCTGGTGTCCAATGGTTTTTCAACTGTAGACGGAACACACTATCCGGATAGTGTATCCATAGATATTTATAATTATATTCTGGATCATCTGGAAGAGCAGAGAAGCGGAATTTGGGGATGGTAGAGTTTCTTTAAATAGAGTAATGAATAAAGCGATATATGTACAATATTAAAAACCGAAATTCACTATGGCCTGGTGTACCAACAAGATTTCCTAAATGATTTTTACTTCAAAAATCTTTTTGTTGGTATACTGATGAAGTGAATTTTGGTTTTTGCTATATAATTTTGCCTGAATTATCGATGTATTTTAGGGAAAAGGTTATTGACTGAGCGACTATCAGGATTATCAATCTGTCTCCGTAACTGTAATTTCTTTCTGGAAATCTTTTGTATAATGAATTTCATAATCAGAAGTCACAAAGAATGCCTGTACGTCATCTAAAGATTCTGCCAGTTTCATCCCGTCTTCAAGTCCAAGCGCAAAACAGGTTGTACTCAGTGCATCTCCATCTACAGACTGATCAGAAATGATTGTAACTGCGATCAACCCGTTATCATAAGGATATCCAGTTTTAGGATTCAGCAAATGGTGATACAAAGTCCCATCTTGCTCAAAGCATCTCTCGTAAACTCCGGAAGAAACAACGGATTTATCTTTAATATCCATAACAGCAATGGTCTCACTGCGGTCTGCAAATGGTTTCTGAATCCCGATTTTAAAAGAAGAATCATCTGGTTTTCCGCCGATACAGAGAACATTTCCGCCAAGATTAATGATCGCACTCTTTACATTCTGAGAAACCAGATAATCTTTTAAACGGTCCGCGATATATCCTTTTGCAATCGCACCAAGTTCGATGGCAGCATCATCCGTTTTTAATGTAACTTCATTATTATCATTAACAGAAACATTTAGATAATCACATTTTGACAATGCCTCCTGGATTAGCTTATCCTCCGGCACCTGCGGATTTTCAGCAGTGAAATCCCACAGAGAAGTCAGTGGCTCGATTGCAATATCAAAAGCCCCCTCAGATAATTCCGAATAGGAAAGACCCTTCTTGATCAATTCCGCCAGAGAATCCGATACCTGAAAAGTATCCTTAGTTCCACTTACAGGTGTAAGTCCCCTGTGATTTAACTTATACAGTTCACTGTCACTGGCAGTACGGCTGAAGATTTTTTCGTATTTATCGCACAGATTCATACATTCCGTGAGCAGCTCCCGGTTCTGAGAATCATAGATAGTAACAGTGACAGCTGTATTCAATTTGATCGCAGTAGCGGAAATAGGTTCCTGCGATTTCGTATCTGTAGTTCCTGTCGCATTTTTTAAAGAACATCCGGAAAAAGCAGCTGAAGATAGTAACAGAGATGTGACCAGTATGGAAAAAGTACAGTGTTTTATTATTTTTTTAATGGATATATGATATAATGTCATAAAAGTAACCTCGTTTTATAAAACTGAGAGGCTCAAGCCTCTAAATGAAAATAATTTATCATTATAAGAACAAGCTTTAGTATATCAGAAAAGAGAGAACAAAACCATCTTTTCGGAAAGGAGATTTTAAATGGGAAGCTATTTAAATCCTGGAACAATAGAGTTTCAGGAAAGCCTTAATTCAGAAATCTATATAGATAAAACCGGCCTGATCGATAAAACAAATGCACTTCTGCGTACCAAACAGAAATTTATTTGTATCAGCCGGCCGAGAAGATTTGGAAAATCCATGGCAGCAGATATGCTGGCGGCATATTATGAACGTGGTGAAGATTCGGAAAAATTATTCGCTGGTCTGGCGATCAGCAGAGCTGAATCATTTTATAAACATTTGAATCAGTATGATGTACTAAAGATAAATATGCAGGAATTCTTAAGTGAATCACAGAATATAGATGAAATGCTTCAGATGTTGAAGAAATATCTTATTTTTGATCTGAAAGAATGCTATGAACAGGTTTGTTTTCGGGATGAAGAAAATCTGGTGCAGGTAATGAAAGATATTTATACCTGTACGAAACATTCATTTGTAATCCTGATTGATGAATGGGATTGTCTTTTCAGAGAATATAAAGAAGATAAGGAATCGCAGAGAAAATATCTTGATTTTCTAAGAGCCTGGCTTAAGGATAAGGCTTATGTAGCGCTGGCATATATGACGGGTATTCTTCCGATAAAGAAATACGGTTCTCATTCTGCGCTGAATATGTTTACGGAATATTCTATGACGGATCCTGGAAATATGGCAGAATATTTCGGATTTACAGAGCAGGAAGTAAAAGGTTTATGCGAAAAATATTCCATGAATTTTGAAGAAGCAAGAGCGTGGTATAATGGCTATCATCTTATTACACATAGCCAGAGTGGTGATCGAAAGTATTCCATATATAATCCGAAATCCGTTGTAGAATCTATGCTTCGTCATAAATTTGGAACTTATTGGAATCAGACAGAAACATATGAAGCACTCAAAATTTATATTCAGATAAATATGGATGGATTAAAAGATGCAGTAATTGAAATGCTGGGAGGTGGAAGCGTCCGGATCAATATAGGCACCTTCGGTAATGATATGACCACCTTTGCAAACAGGGATGATATTCTTACTTTGCTTGTGCATTTGGGATATCTGACTTATGACAGTGAGCTTGAAACGGTATCTGTTCCAGACCGGGAAGTAGCGCAGGAATATGTAAATGCCATTACAACTATGGACTGGCATGAAGTGATAGAGTCTATACAGGAGTCACGAAAATTGCTGGAAGCATTGTGGAATCTGGATGGAGATGCGGTAGCCAGGGGGATTGACAAAGCACATAAAGAAATTTCTATTTTGCAGTATAATGATGAAAATTCTCTGAGCTGCACGGTACATCTGGCATTTTATTTTGCAAGAGAATATTATACGATAGTACGCGAACTACCCACAGGAAAAGGTTATGCTGATATCTGTTTTATTCCAAGAAAATTGTATGCAGATAAGCCGGCAGTAGTGATCGAATTAAAGTGGGACAAGAGTGCAGAAGGCGCGATTGCACAGATAAAAAATAAAGAATATGTAGAAGCACTGAAAGATTATCATGGAAATCTGCTTCTGGCAGGGATTAATTATGACAAAAAAGAGAAAGAACATACATGTGTGATTGAACAGTTGGTATATTAGAACTTGAACAGGAGGAACAGATTATGTCCGATGCAGTAAACTGCGAATATTGTGTAAATTACAGTTATGACGATGATTACGAGTGCTATACCTGCGAGGTAAATCTTGATGAGGATGAGATGGTGAAGTTTATTACCGGAAATTTTCATCAGTGTCCATATTTCAAAATGGGTGATGAATACCGTATCGTACGTAAACAGATGTAGAAAAACATAAAAATTTCCCCTTTTGTAAAATGCTTTCATGCATTATAATAGGGGAACAGCAAAACCGGTACAATTTGCCAGATGTACCGAAGAGTATAAGCAATTCAGAACATACTCATGCCCCAATCCCTCAGTGGAATAATAGCATGTGGACAGTAACATGAATATACAATAAAGAGAAGAGAGGAAACAAGATAATGGAAAACGTTTATATCATGGACCACCCGCTGATCCAGCACAAAATTTCTATGCTGAGAAACAAGAATACAGGAACAAATGAATTCCGTAAACTGGTAGAGGAAATCGGAATCCTTATGGGATACGAAGCCCTCAGAGACCTTCCTGTAGAAGACGTAGAAGTAGAAACTCCGATTGAAACCTGCATGACACCAATGATCTCCGGCAAGAAACTGGCAATTGTTCCGGTTCTCCGCGCTGGACTTGGAATGGTAAACAGCATCCTTACCCTTGTGCCGTCTGCCAAAGTAGGTCACGTAGGACTTTACCGTGATCCTGAAACACATGAACCGCATGAATACTATTGCAAACTTCCGGAATCTATTGATGAACGTATCGCAGTCATTGTAGACCCGATGCTTGCAACCGGCGGTTCCGCAGAAGCAGCCATTGACTTCGTTAAGAAACAAGGTGGAAAGAATATCAAATTCATGTGCATCATTGCAGCACCGGAAGGACTGAAACGCCTCCACGAAGCACATCCGGATGTCCAGATCTACTGTGGACACCTTGATCGAGAATTAAATGATCATGCTTATATCTGCCCGGGACTTGGAGATGCCGGTGACAGAATTTTTGGTACAAAGTAATTTAAAAATTATGAAAACATATAGGAATATAGTATCTGGAAAAGCAGTGGAACGAAAAAGCATAGATGTGTTTTTAAAAGATATTAAAAAAATTGAAAAAACACAGAAAAATGCTTGACAAGTATATTTTTGTATGCTATTCTATGCCAGAACGCTGCCGAAGACAGTAGGTGCCGTAAGGCATAAGTTGCAAACGCCTACCGAGGACTAAGTATTCTTTAATGTTTATGAAAGATTACGCAAGCCTTACTGTCATGCAGTGAGGCTTTTTCTTTACTCATTTGCAGCGGTATACAAAATCTATAAGGAGGTGTACCATTTCATGGCAAAAGTAGAACTTAAACAACCGATCGTAGAAGAAATCATCAACAACGTGAAAGAGGCAGAATCTGTAGTACTTGTTAACTACAGTGGTCTTACAGTTGAACAGGATACTGCTTTACGTAAGGAATTAAGAGAAGCTGGTGTTGTATACAAAGTATACAAGAACACAATGATGCATCGTGCATTCGAAGGTACTCAGTGCGAAGAACTTATCCAGCACTTACATGGAACAAACGCTCTGGCAATCTCTGCTACAGACGCAACTGCTCCTGCAAGAATCCTTGATAAATTCGCAAAGAAGAACCCGGCTTTAGAGTTAATCGCAGGTGTCGTTGAAGGAAACTACAACGATCAGGCAGGTATTCAGGCACTGGCTGGAATCCCGTCCAGAGAAGAACTTCTTGGCAAACTGCTTGGAAGCATCCAGTCTCCGATTACAAACTTCGCTCGTGTGCTTAATCAGATCGCTGAGAAAAACGGCTCTGAAGCAGCAGCTGAATAATTTTTATTAACGCCTAAGGGCACAAAAAAGAACGAATCTAAAATAATATTATATGGAGGGAAATTAAAATGGCAAAATTAACAACAGAAGAATTTATTGCAGCAATCAAAGAATTATCTGTATTAGAATTAAACGACTTAGTAAAAGCTTGTGAAGAAGAATTTGGTGTATCCGCAGCAGCAGGTGTTGTAGTAGCAGCAGCTGGAGCAGCTGGAGAAGCAGCTGAAGAAAAAGATGAGTTCGACGTAGAACTTGCAGAAGTTGGACCAAACAAAGTTAAAGTTATCAAAGTTGTTCGTGAAGTAACTGGCTTAGGTCTTAAAGAAGCTAAAGAAATGGTTGACGGAGCTCCTAAGGTTGTTAAAGAAGGCGCATCCAAAGCAGAAGCTGAAGACATCAAGACAAAACTTGAAGCTGAAGGCGCTAAGGTTAACCTTAAATAATTATCTTTCTATTATATATAGAAGACTTACAAGCAGGAATGCCGTTGGTGTTCCTGCTTTTTTTACAGAGCTGGAGGACTACAGATGATGAACAGAAAAGCAGCAGGAATATTCAGTATCATTATGGCGGTACAGCTTTGTCTGATCCCATATGCAGGCACAGACGTACAGGCTGCTCAATCAGAGGAACAATTGTTTGATGATTCATCAGAGGGTGTCGCGGCTTTCGGAGATGACTCAGCCCCAGATGTGCAGTCAGCAGAGAATCCTGCGGAAAATGAATCAGCAGAAGAATTTGGTGATGACGAAGGCTTCGGAGACGGAGAAGTGGAAACTTTTTCTGATGAAAATCCGGATCAGTCTGAGAAAAATATGCAGGAACTTGTGCTGAATGTACAAGATGGAGAGGATCTCACAGAGAAATTGAATGCATTGTTGACAGAAGCCAGCGAGAAAGCATCCGATGAAAAACCATGCAAGGTTGTTATACCGGCCGGAAGTTATACACTTACGGGAACTCTGCATATGTACAGTAATATTTATCTGTATGCAGAAGGGGCGATCATAACCAAAATTTCTCCACGGAAAGAAATTCTGCTCCGTCTGGGAAATTCCCAGACGTCAGCGGGCGGTTATGACGGCTATCATAACATAACCATTGAAGGCGGAACGTGGGATGCGAACTATGAATGTGTAGAGGACAAAGAAGGTCCTGGCGGTTTTGTTGGTTTTCGAATCGGACACGCTACAAATGTTACGATAAAGAATGTCACATTTCTTAACAATCTCAAATCGCATTTTCTGGAGTTTGCAGGGGTAAAGAATGCAGAGGTTACTGGATGTACATTCCGGGGCTACTGGAAGGATTTTGAAGGTGGTGGTCAGGAATGCATTCAGATCGATGCATGCATGCCGAGAATTTTTCCAGGCTATCTGCCATATGACGGAAGTGTCTGTGAGAATATTGTGATAAAGAACAACACATTTGAAGATGTATTTGCCGGAATCGGAAGTCACAGTATGATGTTCGACAGACCGTATAAGAACATCACAATCTGTGATAATCAGTTCTCCAATCTGAAAAAGAGAGCAGTATGGTGCCTGAACTACCAGGATACAGTAGTAACAGGAAACACTATGAATGATGTTGGCGGAGGTGTTTATGTGCGTTCCGTTTATACCAGAAATGCACATACAGCCAGTGGGCAGGAGGTATCTTCGGAAGGGAATCAGTATGCAGAGAATATTCTGATCGCTGACAACCAGATCACAGTGAAGGAGCCGACAGTCATAGACGATAAACAGTGGGACGGATATGGTATCTGGATTTCCGGTGAGGTATCGCAGGGATCTGCGGGAGAAATTATTCCAACGGAGGATGATGATCCGGAGAATACAGCCAGTCCTGCTACAAATGGAGTGCCGGCAGGAAGATATATTGTACGTGGTGTTATTGCCAGAAATAATACGATCAGCGGAAATTGTGATGGAATTAAGATTTCGCTGGCCGAGAACTGTACATGCAGAGGAAATACCATAAAGCTTTCAGAAAATCATACATACAATAATATGGGAATCAGTGTGGTCAAGGGCAGTAATATCAGATTATCCTATAATAATATTTCCGGTGGAAACGGATATGGAATCTATGCGGTCGGGACAGATGCTTCCGGGAAATCCTGCCTGATTTATGGGAATGCAGTTTCCGGATTTGAAAAGGATGGAATTTATGTGGGCCGTTTTGCTTCAGAAAGCCGGATTGAAAGAAATAAGATCAGTGCAAATGCGAAGAATGGTATATTTGTAAAACATACAGGAAAAAGTATCATTAATGGCAATTACACATTTAAAAATAAAGAAAGAGGAATACTTTTGCAGAAATGTGAATCAGCAGATGTAACAGATAATTTTTCATCCGGAAATGGTATGAATGGAATTGAACTTAATGTAAAGAGTAACAAATCCAGGATACAGGGAAATATCTGTGGCGCCAATAAGAAATCAGGTCTGCGTGTTGCAAATTCAAAAGAGATTACTGTAGACGGAAATTCTTTTCGGAGTAATAAAATATACGCAGCAGAATTCAGCAATTCCCGTATCAGCAGTTATAAAAGCAACAGCTTTGATGGAAATGGGAACTCAAACCGTATTCGCATAAAGAACAGTAAAATGCCAGAAAAATAGTCAGATCCGGAAATATGGATTACAGAAAAAAGAGTTATTGAAAAAAATAGCATTACTGCAGAATTAATGTTGCTGTTCATTTCGTGTACAGCAACGAAATAATTAAAAAAATTCAAAAAATATTAAAAAAATGATTGACAGGCGCAACTTGCTGTGCTATAGTGAAGAATGCTATATTATGGCAAGATGTGCCTTTATGTCTTTTGGCAAAAAGGGTCAAGTTATAATAAATTTAAAGAAAAAACAGGGGTGAAACGTCAATGGAAAAAAACAGAATTCGTTCTGTAAAAACTGGAAAAAGCATGCGTATGAGCTACCAGAGACAAGAAGAAGTCCTGGAAATGCCAAACCTGATCGAAGTCCAGAGAGATTCTTATAAATGGTTTCTTGATGAAGGACTGAAGGAAGTCTTTGATGATATTTCTCCGATCGCGGACTACAGCGGAAAGCTCAGCCTGGAATTCATCGACTTTACATTTGACGAGAAGGATGCGAAATATACTATCGAACAGTGTAAAGAACGTGACGCAACTTACGCCGCACCTTTGAAGGTTCGAGTGAGACTGATTAACAAAGAAACAGAGGAAATCAACGAACACGAGATTTTCATGGGAGATTTACCGATCATGACTGTTACAGGTACCTTTGTCATCAATGGTGCAGAACGAGTAATTGTCAGCCAGTTAGTACGTTCCCCTGGAATCTATTACGCAATAGCGCATGATAAACTTGGTAAGAGACTGTTCTCCAGTACTGTTATCCCGAACAGAGGTGCATGGCTGGAATATGAGACAGACTCTAATGATGTTTTCTATGTACGTGTTGACAGAACAAGAAAGGTTCCGATCACTGTTCTGATCCGAGCACTTGGTGTAGGAAGCAATGCAGAGATCATTGATCTCTTCGGTGAAGAGCCAAAGATCCTTGCAAGTTTTACAAAGGATACATCCACCAACTATCAGGAAGGTCTTCTTGAATTATACAAGAAAATCCGTCCGGGTGAGCCGCTTGCAGTTGAGAGTGCGGAGAGCCTTATCAATGCAATGTTCTTTGATCCGAGAAGATATGACCTTGCGAAAGTTGGACGTTATAAATTTAACAAGAAGCTCCACCTCAACAGAAGAATCGTTGGTCACAGACTGGCTGAGGATGTTGTTGATGCTTCTACAGGCGAAATCCTGGCAGAAGAAGGAACTGTTGTGACAAAAGAAATGGCAAATACCATCCAGAACAGCGCTGTTCCATATGTATGGATCCTTGGCGAGGAAGACCGCAGAATCAAGGTTCTTTCTAACTTAATGGTTGATATCCGCCACTATCTCCCGGAAATCGAAGATCCGAAGAGCATCGGTGTTACAGAATTAGTATACTACCCTGTTCTCGAAAACATTCTGGAAGAAAATGACACATTAGAAGACAGAATCGCAGCGATCCACAGAGATATCCACGATCTGATCCCGAAGCATATCACAAAAGAAGACATCTTTGCTTCTATTAACTACAATATGCATCTGGAATATGGCCTTGGTAATGCCGATGATATCGACCACCTGGGCAATCGTCGTATCCGTGCGGTAGGCGAGCTGCTTCAGAACCAGTACAGAATCGGTCTTTCCAGACTGGAACGTGTGGTTCGTGAGAGAATGACAACACAGGATACGGACAATATTTCTCCGCAGTCCTTAATCAATATCAAACCTGTAACTGCAGCAGTGAAAGAGTTCTTCGGTTCTTCCCAGCTGTCACAGTTCATGGATCAGAACAACCCTCTTGGTGAGCTGACTCACAAGAGACGTCTTTCCGCCCTGGGACCTGGCGGTCTGTCACGAGACAGAGCCGGATTCGAGGTTCGAGATGTCCACTATTCACATTACGGAAGAATGTGCCCTGTTGAGACCCCTGAAGGTCCTAACATCGGTCTGATCAACTCTCTTGCATCCTATGCGAGAATCAATCAGTACGGATTTATCGAGGCACCTTACCGTAAGATCGACAAAACAGATCCTAAGAATCCTCGTGTAACAGATGAGGTTGTATATATGACCGCAGATGAAGAGGATAATTACCATGTAGCACAGGCGAATGAGCCTCTGGACGAAGAAGGACACTTCATTCATAAGAATGTATCCGGTCGTTTCCGTGAAGAGACTCAGGAGTATGAGCGTCATATGTTTGATTACATGGACGTATCTCCTCGTATGGTATTCTCCGTTGCTACAGCCCTGATTCCGTTCCTGCAGAACGACGATGCTAACCGTGCGCTGATGGGATCCAACATGCAGCGTCAGGCCGTGCCGCTTCTGACAACGGAAGCTCCTGTAGTTGGTACAGGTATGGAAGTTAAGACAGCTGTCGACTCCGGTGTTTGCGTAGTTGCAAAGAAATCCGGTACTGTACTTCGTTCCACATCTACAGATATCAGCATCAAGAACGACGATGGTACAAAAGATGATTACCATCTGACTAAATATTTAAGAAGTAACCAGAGCAACTGCTACAACCAGAAACCGATCGTATTCCAGGGTGAGCACGTAGAGGCAGGACAGGTTATCGCAGATGGTCCTTCTACAGCAAACGGTGAACTTGCCCTTGGTAAGAACCCGCTGATCGGATTCATGACATGGGAAGGTTACAACTACGAGGATGCTGTACTTCTTAGCGAGAGACTTGTTATGGACGATGTTTACACATCTGTTCATATTGAAGAATATGAGGCAGAAGCCCGTGATACCAAACTTGGACCGGAAGAGATCACACGTGACGTTCCTGGTGTTGGCGACGACGCACTGAAGGATCTGGATGAGCGTGGTATCATCCGTATCGGTGCAGAAGTACGTGCCGGTGATATCCTTGTTGGTAAAGTTACTCCTAAGGGAGAGACAGAGCTTACTGCAGAAGAGAGACTTCTTCGTGCAATCTTCGGTGAGAAAGCACGTGAAGTTCGTGATACTTCTCTGAAAGTACCGCACGGTGAATACGGTATTGTCGTAGATGCCAAGGTATTTACAAGAGAGAACGGCGATGAGATGTCTCCTGGTGTAAACCAGTCCGTACGTATCTACATCGCACAGAAGAGAAAGATTTCCGTTGGTGATAAGATGGCCGGACGTCACGGTAACAAAGGTGTTGTTTCCCGTGTACTCCCTGTTGAAGACATGCCATTCCTTCCAAACGGACGTCCTCTTGATATCGTGCTGAACCCTCTGGGTGTGCCTTCCCGAATGAATATCGGACAGGTCCTGGAGATTCACTTAAGCCTTGCTGCGAAAGCACTTGGATTTAACGTTGCAACTCCTATTTTCCAGGGTGCAAACGAGCATGATATCCAGGATACACTGGAACTTGCAAACGACTATGTAAACACAGAAGACTTTGAGGAGTTCCGTGAGAAATACAAAGACATTTTAGCACCGGATGTAATGCAGTATCTGGATGAGAACAAAGCCCACAGAGCACTGTGGAAAGGTGTTCCGATTTCCAGAGATGGTAAAGTGCGTCTCCGTGACGGACGTACAGGCGAGTATTTCGACAGTCCTGTAACAATCGGTCACATGCATTATCTGAAACTGCATCACCTGGTTGATGATAAGATCCATGCACGTTCTACAGGTCCTTACTCTCTGGTAACACAGCAGCCATTGGGTGGTAAAGCACAGTTCGGTGGACAGCGTTTCGGTGAGATGGAGGTTTGGGCACTGGAAGCATACGGTGCATCCTACACACTGCAGGAAATCCTGACAGTTAAATCCGATGATGTTGTTGGTCGTGTTAAGACATACGAAGCAATCATCAAGGGTGACAATATTCCTGAGCCGGGTATTCCGGAATCCTTCAAGGTTCTCTTAAAAGAGCTTCAGTCTCTTGGTCTGGACGTGAAGGTACTCAAGGATGACAATACAGAAGTACATCTTCTTGAATCTGTAGACTACGGTGATACAGACCTTCGTTCTGTCATTGAGGGAGATTCCAGAAGACATCACGACAGAGAAGAAGACTACGGCAAACACGGCTATACAAAGCAGGAGTTTGACGGAGAAGAACTCGTTGACATTGACGAGGACGAAGATGAGGATGACGACTTCATTGAGCTGGATGAGGCTCTTGAAGACGATGACGAAGAGTAAGAAAGGGGAAAGAATACATGGCAGAAACAACTAACGCCAATGAAACATATCAGCCAATGACTTTCGATGCCATCAAAATCGGACTGGCGTCCCCTGAGAAAATCAGAGAGTGGTCAAGAGGCGAGGTTTTAAAACCTGAGACCATCAACTACCGTACCTTGAAACCGGAGAAAGACGGACTTTTCTGTGAAAGAATCTTTGGACCGAGCAAGGACTGGGAGTGCCACTGTGGAAAGTACAAAAAGATTCGCTATAAAGGCGTTGTCTGCGACAGATGTGGTGTAGAAGTTACCAAATCCTCTGTACGTAGAGAGCGTATGGGACATATCGAGCTGGCTGCTCCGGTATCCCACATCTGGTATTTCAAAGGAATTCCGTCCCGTATGGGTCTGATCCTTGACATTTCTCCGAGAACTCTGGAGAAAGTCCTTTACTTTGCTAACTATATCGTACTGGATCCGGCTAATTCCGGACTCCAGTACAAACAGGTACTTACAGAGAGAGAATATCAGGATGCCCGTGAGGCTTATGGATATGATTTCCGTGTAGGTATGGGTGCAGAATCTATCAAAGAGCTTCTGGAAGCAATTGACCTTGAGAAAGATTCTGTAGAACTGAAAAAAGAATTAAAAGATGCTACAGGTCAGAAACGTGCCAGAATCATCAAACGTCTGGAAGTTGTAGAATCCTTCCGTGAGTCAGGAAACCGTCCTGAGTGGATGATCATGACAGTTATCCCTGTAATCCCGCCGGATCTTCGTCCTATGGTTCAGCTGGATGGCGGACGTTTTGCTACATCTGACTTAAATGATCTTTACAGAAGAATCATCAACCGTAACAACCGTCTGAAGAGACTTCTGGAATTAGGTGCACCGGATATTATCGTCCGCAACGAGAAACGTATGCTTCAGGAAGCAGTAGATGCCCTGATCGACAACGGCCGCCGTGGACGTCCTGTAACAGGTCCTGGAAACAGAGCTC
The DNA here is from genome assembly GCF_052063845.1 of Blautia sp. HCP3S3_D9. Taxonomy (NCBI): domain Bacteria; kingdom Bacillati; phylum Bacillota; class Clostridia; order Lachnospirales; family Lachnospiraceae; genus Blautia; species Blautia sp. HCP3S3_D9. The sequence continues at coordinate 36,553 of NZ_JBQHWS010000010.1, read as the reverse complement.
TGAAATCTCTTTCCGATATGCTGAAAGGTAAATCCGGACGTTTCCGTCAGAACCTTCTGGGTAAACGAGTTGACTATTCCGGACGTTCCGTTATCGTTGTAGGACCGGAACTTAAGATTTACCAGTGTGGTCTTCCGAAAGAGATGGCGATCGAGCTGTTCAAACCTTTCGTTATGAAAGAACTTGTTGCCAACGGAACTTCACACAACATTAAGAACGCTAAGAAAATGGTTGAGAAGCTGGAGCCGGCTGTATGGGATGTTCTCGAAGACGTTATCAAAGAACACCCGGTTATGCTGAACCGTGCACCTACACTGCACCGTCTTGGTATCCAGGCATTCGAACCGATCCTTGTAGAAGGTAAAGCAATCAAACTGCATCCGCTGGTTTGTACCGCATTCAACGCTGACTTCGATGGTGACCAGATGGCCGTACATCTTCCGCTTTCACAGGAAGCTCAGGCAGAGTGCCGTTTCCTTCTGTTATCACCGAACAACCTGCTGAAACCTTCCGATGGTGGTCCTGTAGCCGTTCCTTCACAGGATATGGTACTTGGTATCTACTACCTGACTCAGGAGAGACCTGGAAACAAGGGTGAAGGTAAGTACTTCAAGAGTGTAAACGAAGCAATTCTTGCTTATGAGAATAAAGTAATCACACTGCAGTCTAGAATTCACGTTCGCTGCAGCAAGACAATGCCGGATGGATCCGTTCTGACCGGTACCGTAGAATCTACACTTGGACGTTTCCTGTTCAACGAAATCCTTCCTCAGGATCTTGGTTTCGTAGACAGAAGCATTCCTGGAAATGAACTTCTCCTTGAAGTAGACTTCCTGGTAGCTAAGAAACAGCTGAAACAGATTCTTGAAAAGGTTATCAATACTCACGGTGCTACAAAGACTGCTGAGGTTCTTGATGCGATCAAAGCTACAGGTTACAAGTATTCCACACGTGCAGCCATGACTGTTGCTATTGCCGATATGACCGTTCCGCCACAGAAACCGGAGATGATCAAACAGGCTCAGGATACTGTAGACCTTATCACAAAGAACTACAAACGTGGTCTTATCACTGAAGAAGAGCGTTACAAAGAAGTTGTTGATACATGGAAGAAGACTGACGATGAGCTGACACATGCTCTGCTGTCCGGACTTGATAAATACAACAACATCTTCATGATGGCTGACTCCGGTGCCCGTGGTTCCGATAAACAGATCAAACAGCTTGCGGGTATGCGAGGACTGATGGCCGATACAACCGGTCATACGATCGAGTTGCCTATCAAGTCAAACTTCCGTGAAGGTCTTGACGTACTGGAATACTTCATGTCTGCACATGGAGCTCGAAAAGGTATGTCCGATACAGCTCTTCGTACAGCCGATTCAGGTTACCTGACAAGACGTATGGTTGACGTTTCTCAGGATCTGATCGTACGTGAGACAGACTGCTGTGAAAACAGAGATGAGATCTCAGGTATGTATGTAGAATCTTTTGTAGATGGTAAAGAAGAGATCGAAGGACTTCAGGAGCGTATCACAGGTCGTTTCTCCTGTGAGACAATTAAGAATAAAGATGGCGAAGTTATCGTAAAAGCCAACCATATGATCACACCGAAACGTGCTGCCCGCATCATGAAAGAAGGCGTGGACAACCAGACAGGCGGATCTATCGAGAAAGTTAAGATCCGTACAATCCTTACATGTAAATGTAAAGTTGGTATCTGTGCGAAATGTTACGGTGCGAACCTTGCAACCGGCGAGCCGGTACAGGTTGGTGAATCTGTCGGTATCATCGCTGCTCAGTCTATCGGTGAGCCAGGTACACAGCTTACCATGCGTACTTTCCACAGTGGTGGTGTTGCCGGTGGAGATATCACACAGGGTCTTCCTCGTGTCGAGGAGCTTTTTGAGGCAAGAAAGCCGAAAGGTCTTGCCATCATCACAGAGATTCCTGGTGTTGCTGTTATCAATGACACTAAGAAGAAACGTGAAGTTATCGTTACAGATCAGGAAACAGGTGAATCCAAAACTTACCTTATTCCATACGGATCCCGTATCAAGATCACAGACGGACAGATCCTTGAAGCAGGTGATGAACTTACAGAAGGTAGCGTAAATCCGCATGATATCCTGAGAATTAAGGGTGTACGTGCAGTTCAGGATTATATGATCCGTGAAGTACAGCGTGTATATCGTCTCCAGGGTGTTGAGATCAGCGATAAGCATATCGAAGTTATCGTTCGTCAGATGCTGAAGAAAATCCGTATCGAAGATAACGGAGATACAGAATTCCTTCCTGGAACACTGGTTGACTTCCTTGAATACGAGGACGCTAACGAGCAGATGGAAAAAGAAGGCAAACAGCCTGCAAATGGAAAACAGGTTATGCTTGGTATTACCAAGGCATCTCTTGCTACAAACTCCTTCCTGTCAGCCGCTTCCTTCCAGGAAACAACTAAAGTTCTGACTGAAGCCGCTATCAAGGGTAAAGTTGACCCGCTGATCGGTCTGAAAGAGAACGTAATCATCGGTAAACTGATTCCTGCAGGTACCGGTATGAAACGCTACAGAGATGTAAGACTCGACAGCACAATGCCTGAACCGGAAGTAAAGGTTGAAGATATAGCCGAAGAACTTACGGAAGATGAAGAAATCAAAGATGATGAGATGATCACAATGGATGAAGAACTTCCGGAAGACGAAGAATTCGATGTTGAAGAATCCGATGAGGACGAAGCTGATGATATGGCTGAGGATGCAGACGATACAGAAGACAATGAATAATTCAGCGGATGTTTTTATCCGGATTGATTTGAAGTAAATTATAAGAGAACTATCTATGTCGGCAATTTTGCCGGCAGGATAGTTCTCTTTTTTGTTTGGTCCGCGTCCAGAAGATTCCATAGGCGAAAAAAGAGAAAAGTACAAAGAAATTGTTTTTTGTGTTATAATACCAATACATTATGAGCAGGTGATAAATTGCGATATTTTTACATTGTTGTTGGTCGCTGTAGTTGCTGTTGCCTGTTTTTCATAATGTATTGTAATAATCTGAAGAAAAAAGAAACTGGCAGAAGTCAGGAATCTGTCAGATTCGTTTAATTATAGAGAGATAATGAATAAAACAGAACAGAAGGGGAGGTGCAATATGGATAAAGAACTTCCGGTTTCAGCATGGCCGGAATGGAAAATTATAGAGAAAATCGGCGAAGGCTCTTTTGGAAAGGTGTATAAGGCACAGAGAACAGAACGTGGAAAATCTTTCTATTCTGCTATCAAGATCATCAATATACCCGGAAGCCAGAGCGAGTTGAACAGCGTGCGTTCTGAAACAGGGGATGAGCAGTCCACAAGACAGTATTTTCAGAATCTGGTTGAGGAATGTATTCAGGAGATCAGTACCATGGAGTACTTTCGAGGAAACTCCTACATTGTCTCTGTAGAAGATTTTAAGGTTATGGAATATCTGGATGCCATTGGATGGGAGATTTCCATAAGGATGGAATATCTGACAAGTTTTATGGATTACTGTGCGGAAAAGCAGTTTACTGAGAAAGAGGTAATAAAGCTGGGAATGGATTTGAGTAAGGCATTGGAATATTGCCGGAAACTTAAAATCATTCACAGAGATATCAAGCCGGAGAATATTTTTGTATCCAGATTTGGCGATTTTAAGCTTGGAGATTTCGGAATTGCACGTGAACTTGAGAGAACCATGAGCGGATTTTCCAAGAAAGGTACCTACTCTTATATGGCGCCTGAAATGTATAAAGGTGAGAAATATGACAGCAGAGTAGATATTTATTCTCTGGGAATTGTGCTGTACAGGCTGATGAATCATAACAGACTGCCATTTATGAGTCTGGAAAAACAGTTTATCACTTACAGGGATAAGGAAAATGCATTAAATAAGCGTGTTGCAGGAGAGCAGATGAGTGCACCTGTGGATGCAGGAACACAGTTTGCACGTATTATCATGAAGGCCTGTGCCTATGATCCCGCACAGAGATATCAGACACCGGAGGAACTTTATAGTGCATTGGATGATCTGAAAAATGGGAGATCTGGCAGAATCCGGCAGTTACAAAACGGTGTTCAGAAAGCAGGAACGGATAAAGCAGAATCATATAGTGCAATTGCACAGAACGGCAGAGCAGCACAGAATGTTACATCAGATGCTGAAAATGTACGAAAAAGTACAGTGCAGAATACGTCGGTACAGAATACCCGGGGAAATAAAAAAACATCAGATTTTCAGAATGCTGCAAAAAGAAAACGTGCTGTAAACAATGTTTCTGAGAGCAGCTTTACAGATAAAGAAACAATGTCAGTTGTAGCAGAACAGAAAATACAGCCACAGGAAATGCCATCAGAAACAGTTGCGATAAGATCTGCGCGTGCTGTGGAAGCCAGAAAGCGAAGACGCAGGAAGAAACAGCTGCTGCGCAGGGCATTGCTTGCAATTGTGGCAGGTACAGCGATACTTATGATGGCCGCTGTCTATTACAGAGTAAGTACAGATCATGCTCAGGAAGGACAGGAGGATAATCCGATCGCAATTCTGGATGATGAGAAATACAGCTCCACAAAATCCGGATCCAAAGATTTCTCCAAAGCTCTGGATATGATCAAGGAGCAGGCAACAACTATCACAGATAATCTGAACAGTTACGACTGGGTTGGAACAGAAGGAACTGTTCTGCGATATCTGAGAAGGGTAAAGACCACTCAGCAGGCAGATGGAAATCTGGATATTGAGAGTGAATGCATGAAAGCTCTGGTCTATCCGGCAGAATCCGGAGATGGAGTTTATGAAGAATATTTCTACTGGGGAGAGAAGTTATTCTTTGCATATATCTGGTATGATGAAAATTCAGAATATTATTATTATAACGACGGCGAACTGATAAGATGGATTGATTCCAATGGAAAATGTCACGATAACGAAAAAGATAATGAGGAATTTGTGAAACGTGGCGAGAAATACTGGAACAATTCATTGAAAGCATTGAAGGGAGAAGGAACAAAGACAGATAATGGTAATGTATCAGATTGAGTGTGCATATACCTGCCATACGGGAAATATCCGGGCAAATAATGAAGATAATTTCTGGTGTTTTGGGGAATCCCTTCCGGTGAACAATGAAGGAACAAAGGGTATCTGCTCAAAGATTATTTCGGGTAACAGAGTACCGGCAATGGCGGTATTTGACGGTATGGGAGGAGAAAGCTGCGGCGAGATTGCAGCCTTTCTTGCATCAGAAGAATTTGGAAAATTTTATAATACAAATAAAAGAATGCTGAGGGATATGCCGGAAGATTTTATAGACGATGTATGTGAGAAGATGAATCAGGCAGTATGCAGATATGGAACAGAGCATCATATTTGGAGCATGGGAAGCACAATGGCGATGCTCCTCTTTACACCAGAGTCTATGTTTGCCTGCAATCTTGGGGACAGCAGGATTTATTTTATGGATGGCGGTAAGCTTCAGCAGATTTCCACAGACCATGTTTTTGGTGGTACGGCAGTTGGGAAAGCCCCGTTAACCCAGTATCTTGGACTTCCTGAAGAGCTGCAGAGACTGGAACCTTCTGTGACAGAAATCGAGCATAAGGAGGGATACAGATATCTTCTGTGTTCAGATGGAGTAACAGATATGCTTTCGGACAGTGAGATAGAGGCGATTCTGTCACAGGATATGAAAATCCCGGAGATTGTAAATCATCTTCTTAAAAATGTTCTCCAAAAAGGTGGGAGAGATAATGTGACGATCGTGCTCTGTGAAGTACAGAAGCTGGATACAGTCCGCAGAATGAAAGAATGGATGAAAAATCTGAAAGATAAAAAATGAGAGGTGGGGCAGCATGAAGAACCGTATGCAGGATCTGGATTTTGAACAGAATGTTGCGTTTGATAAAGTACAGGAGTATGAATTTACCAGAAGGGCGGCACAGAGATTTCGGCAGGTGGTAAGCCTGGACAGTTTTGAAGACGAAGATGCGGATGTTATTTTCCACTATTTATATAAAGAGATGGAACTGGTGTCCTTTGGCGACCATCTGAAGAGATATATTTATGAAAGGGCAGAGCTGGAAGAACCCTTTTCGGAGGTTCCGCAGGAAGTGTATAAGGAGATTATCGTGGATTCCTTTAAGGAAACTTATACGCCAAAGTCCATGAATCCTACCTCTACAAAACTGTCGGCACTGGTAAATAACTGGCTGAATCAGGCCTCTGTAAAAAGAGAAACCGTTTTTCTTCTGGGGTTTGGGTTGAAAATGACCACAGAGGATGTGTCGGATTTCCTGACAAGAGTACTGAAAGAACAGGATTTTGATTTCCACAATCCGGACGAGGTGATCTACTGGTATTGTTACAGTACGCAGCAGGGTTATCATAAAGCAGAGGAATTGAAGAAAAAATATGAGATACTCGCTCCTGTGGAAGTGGAAAACACTCAGGTTTTATATGGAAGTAATCTGTGCCTTGATACAGAGGAGAAATTAATTGATTATCTCGCCCGCCTGAAATCAAAAAGAGTAGATCCCATATCTGAGAAGAGTCAGGCTTTTCAGGAATTTACGAAGCTTTTATATCATGCGAAGCAGATTATTGCCGGACTCTATCAGCATGATGAAGAGGAAAAAGGTGGGGATAAGGTGTGGACAGCAGAAAGAATTACACCTTCTGATGTGGAAAAAGTAATCTGCAGTGGAATCCCCATCAACAAAATGGGCAATCTGAAGAAAATGTCTGCCTCCATTCTGGCAAAGCATTTCAGCCAGAAGCGTTTCAGCAGGCAGAGGATTACAAATATTTTAAGCCACAAACTCCCGGTGGAGCGCTTTGACCTGATCACACTGGAATTCTTTATCGTATCCCAGGAAATGGAGGATGATGATCCTTTTAACAGATACAAGCATTTTCTGGATGAGATTCAGGATATTCTGCTTCGATGTGGAATGGGAGAGATATACATAGTAAATCCATACGAATGTTTCCTTCTCATGTGCCTTCTCACAGACTGTCCGCTGGCAGTATTTTCGGAGATATGGGAGAAGTCCTATGAAGAGGGGGAAGCTGAAGAGGCATAATGGTATAAACAGGAGAAGTCTTTTGCTTTAAGCAGGATAAATCAGTTCGGGATTGCCGGACGTAGAGTGTTCTATTCTGCATAGGCAGAAAACTGTTGCTGTGTAATACACAGGGAATGCCTGAGAAGGAAGAATATTATTATCGTATGGCAGAGCAGAATAAAGTGGATGAACAGCGGAAAATATCTGGTATCAACAATCGTACAGCCGGTGCCGGATATGGCGCAAAAGAGCGTGAAGCTTTTACTAAAAAAAATAAAGGGAGAAGAGATTGAGACATTGACGATTCTTCCTGTTAAATTTGCAGAAGGAGGCACAACCCGTTAAGGGATGTGCCTCCTTCTGCAAATTTAACAGGAAGAATCAAGTAAGTCCCCTGCGGAGGTTGCGAATATCTGTCTGATTTATGACAATTATCTGGATAGACTGTAGATTCAGGAGATAGTGTTTATTCATTATAATATCCGTAGATAGCGCGTGCATCTGCAGCAATGGTGCTCTGGGCTGCACCGGTATCTGTAAGATCCTGTGACATAAAGCATACTACAAGGTCAATTCCTTTGGCTGTATCATAGATGATCGCTGCATCATTTTCTACAGTGTCAAGTTCCCCAGTCTTATTGGCAGTACCGACGCCTTCCGGAAGCTGTGCAGGAATCTTATTTTTGCGCTGCTGCATTTTTAAGTGATAATACATTGCATCTGCATTTGGAAGGGTGGAAGCGGGAAGGGTTCCGTTGACAGTCTGGTATATCTGCTTTAAAAAGGTTCCGCAGTCTTTGACGGATGTATAGTTGTCACCGTTTTCTTTACTTGCGAGAAGCAGGCGGTTCATCTGGGTGCTGGTGAAACCATGTTCCTGGCAGAAGCCATTTACTTTTGCCATGCCTGCGGAGTCGTTGCCGTCGCCGAGCCAGTTAACCAGAGTGTTGGCTGCATCATTATCACTGACAGTGATCATGGCTGAAATATTACTGTCAATTTCGTCTCCGTTGTGAGACTGGGAGAGGGTATCGTAGTTTTCGTATACAGCTCCCATAATATACAGTTTGATCAGGCTTGCTGCCTGCATGGGAGTATCGTTGATCATGCCTTCAGAATCTTTTGGCAGGTTGCAGACATAGACAGACCAGGTTCCGTTATCAGCCGGCAGCAGGGACTGTACCTGTTTCAGGAGATTGTCCATGCTGGAATCAGTGTTGTCGGTAAATGTGTTGTTGGAGGAAGGGGAAAGTGTTCCGTTCTGCTGTTCGGATTCTGAAGAGGGTTCAGCGGATTCTGACTGTGCAGGAGATGTTTCTCCGGTGGCTGCCTTGACAGAACTTTCCTGTTCTCTTAATTCATCTAACTGATCTGCCTGACTGATAAGGGTATTTGCATCAGTGGAAATCTCCTCTACGGTTTTGGAGAGTGTCTGCACTTTTTGTTGTAGTGTGACGAGATGGTTCAGTGATAAAAATGAAACAGCCGCCAGTGCGATCACTGCAACGGTCAGTATACCAATCACTATATAGAGAAAAATGTTTTTTTCATTTGGCTTTTTATTCATTGTGGTTTTCCTTTCGTAATTATTGTAATCAGGATTGCGGGAATTGCGAAGCTGCATAGCAATCCGCAGATATCAAGTCAGGGGCAAAATGTTTTTTGACACTTACATCATCATGATGCAAAGTAGCTGTCAATGCCATTTGCGATTCCCTGTACCATTGTTTTCTGGAATTCTGCATCATTCATTTTCAGATCGTCATTCTGGCTTGTCATAAATCCCATTTCAAGGATCGTAACAGGAACAGTGCTCCAGTTAATTCCTGTCATTGTGTCAGTGTACTGGATTCCAAGATTCTGAAAACCTGTTGCAGCACAGTAGGAATCGATGATGCACCGGGATAATCGATCAGACTGTTCAAACAGTTGTGGGACATAAGGGTTATTCTGAGAGGGCGACATGGTCAGTGCTCCTGATGCAGTATGGGAATCATCGCCGTTTGCATGGATGCGGACATAGATTTCTGCACCCTGTGCAGCAGCATATTGTGCGCGTTCCATGTTGCTGATGGCTGTTTCATTGTCTGTACGTGTCATGACTACCTGATAGCCTCTCTGTTCCAGTTCATTTTTTAGTTGAAGAGAGACTTCCAGATTGAGCTGGTATTCGGGAACACCGCTGTAGGTTCCCTGAGTGCCGCTGGTACATTTTGCTTTCATTTCAGAAGAACCGGGACCGTTGGGCTCCGGGGCACTCATATCTACGGACTCACTCTGATGCCCTGGATCGATTCCTATTATATGTCCACCTGTTTCTGCATCGGAGGAGAAAACGCTGGCACTGGAATCAGAAGAGGCGGTGGTGCTGCTCTGGCTGAATACAGAAGGCTTTGATGAAGATTCTTCCGGGATTTCAGCTTTTTCTTTTGTTTTCTTCTGTGTGGCTGTCTGTTGTTTTTGTTTCATGCGATTGATATTTGACTGGACTGTGTCTATGGCGGTAGTGTACTTGTCTACTGCCTGTTTGACTTCGTCGTGTTTTGCAGTGATCTGTTCGGAGATTGTGTCGACTTCTTTTTCGGTAGAGAGGATCTGGTGCAGTGTGGTCCTGTTAAAGAAGATCAGGGCTATGATGCACAGGAGTCCTGTCAGAAACAGAAGGATGCTGATCATGCTGGGTTTCTTCATATATTATAGTGTCCTTTCCTGAGTTTATAGAATGTTATAGTGTGTCTGCAAGTTGATTTGCCTGCTTTGGTTGTTATTATAATAAAAGGGAGGGGGAAATGCAATTGTTAGTGAAGGGGACGCGCCGGATAATATTTATTTTGTGTGCGGTTTCGGACGCTAAGAGATATTATAGCAGTTCTAGTAAATAATGCATCTTAATCCAGCCCATCAGAGTGTGAAATCCTGCGTCAGATATCTTTGCCGTGCGTTAGCACGCCTGCAGATATCTTCCTTGTCTTTCGCACTCTGCTGAACTGTCTTAAATGCATTATTTACTAGGACTGCTATAAATCTGCAGAAATCTGCTAAAAGCATGAGCAGCCCTCTCAAACTCGCTACGTTGCAAACTTCGCTCAAACACGTGAGACGGTCTGCTCATAACGCAGATTTCTGCAGATTAAGTATCTCTAAGCATCCTGCAAATGCACACAAAATAAATATTATCCGGTGCTGGGATTCGCAGTGGGGAAGTGGCAGTAAAGTGGTTGGAGGGGAGCATATTGTCAGATAAGTTTAATGTGGTGATGTGGTGTATGAGGAAAGAATTTTTTGGTTATGATAAAAATATGAAAAAATACTGTAAAATTCACGAGAAATCCCTTGACAGTGCGAGTTTTGCGGGATATAATAAGCAAGCGTGCAAAAGGAGCGTTTAATTTTTTGCGCGTAATTACACGAATAGCAACCGCAAGGCCCCATAGAAAAATCTATGGAGAAATAAATCGGGAGGTGAAATGGAATGCCAACATTCAACCAGTTAGTAAGAAAAGGACGCCAGACATCTGTAAAGAAATCTACAGCTCCGGCTCTCCAGAAAACATTCAACTCTTTAAGAAAGAAAGCAGTTGAACAGTCTGCACCACAGAAACGTGGCGTTTGTACAGCAGTTAAGACTGCAACTCCTAAGAAGCCTAACTCAGCTCTTAGAAAAATCGCCAGAGTTCGTCTTTCCAACGGAATCGAAGTAACAAGCTACATCCCAGGAGAAGGTCACAACCTTCAGGAGCATAGCGTTGTTCTTATCCGTGGTGGAAGGGTTAAGGACTTACCTGGTACAAGATACCACATCATCAGAGGTACTCTTGATACTGCAGGTGTTGCTAACAGAAAACAGGCCCGTTCTAAATACGGCGCTAAGAGACCGAAAAAGAAATAATTCTAAAAAGGTTTCATAAGAATTTTAAGAGCTGATCCTATTGTTTAGGACAGCAGGAATTAATCAATCGAAAATTCACGGAAGACTAGAACTATGAATTTGTACGGTATTCCATATACCCTGCCGGTTGCGGGTTAAATATAGGACCTTACCAGTGCGAACATGCAATAGTTATCTGCGTGAGTACCGATGATTTAATCACAATGATTAAGGAGGGAAGTAACGTGCCACGTAAAGGACATACTCAGAAAAGAGACGTTCTGGCAGATCCAATGTACAACAATAAAGTGGTTACCAAACTTATCAATAACATCATGTTAGACGGTAAGAAAGGTGTAGCACAGAAAATTGTTTACGGTGCATTCGCCAGAATCGAAGAAAAAGCTGGAAAACCAGCACTTGAAGTTTTCGAAGAGGCTATGAACAACATCATGCCACTTCTCGAAGTAAAAGCTAGACGTATCGGTGGTGCTACTTATCAGGTTCCGATCGAGGTAAGAGCAGACAGACGTCAGGCACTGGCTCTTCGCTGGTTAACAATGTTCTCTCGTAAAAGAGGCGAGAAAACAATGGAAGAAAGACTTGCAAATGAGCTTTTAGATGCAATGAACAACACAGGTGCATCCGTTAAGAGAAAAGAAGACATGCACAAGATGGCTGAGGCAAATAAAGCATTTGCTCACTATCGCTTCTAATATAGGAGGAAAATCCATTGGCTAAAGAAGGAAGAGAATATCCATTAGAGCGTACCAGAAATATTGGTATTATGGCTCATATCGATGCGGGTAAAACAACTCTTACAGAACGTATCCTGTATTATACAGGTGTCAACTATAAGATTGGTGATACTCATGAAGGTACTGCTACCATGGACTGGATGGAACAGGAGCAGGAGAGAGGTATCACAATCACTTCAGCGGCTACAACATGTCACTGGACTCTGGAAGAGAACTGCAAACCGAAGCCAGGTGCTCTGGAACATCGTATCAACATCATTGATACCCCAGGTCACGTTGACTTCACAGTAGAAGTTGAGCGTTCTCTTCGTGTACTTGACGGTGCTGTCGGCGTTTTCTGTGCTAAGGGTGGTGTTGAACCGCAGTCTGAAAACGTATGGCGTCAGGCCGACACTTACAATGTACCACGTATGGCATTCATCAACAAGATGGATATCCTTGGTGCAAACTTCTACGGTGCAGTAGAGCAGATCAAGACTCGTCTTGGTAAAAACGCAATCTGCTTACAGCTGCCAATCGGAAAAGAAGATGATTTCAAAGGAATCATTGACTTATTCGAAATGAAAGCTTACATCTACAACGATGAAAAAGGTGATGATATCTCCATCGTTGATATTCCGGAAGACATGAAGGAAGATGCTGAGCTTTATCATACAGAGCTCATTGAGAAAATCTGTGAGCTTGATGACGACTTAATGATGGAATATCTTGAAGGTGAAGAACCAACTGTTGAGAGACTGAAAGCAACATTAAGAAAAGCGACATGCGAGTGTACAGCTGTTCCGGTTTGCTGCGGTTCTGCTTACAGAAACAAAGGTGTTCAGAAACTTCTTGATGCTATCCTTGAGTACATGCCAGCTCCAACAGACATTCCTCCAATCCAGGGTGTCGATCTGGACGGTAACGAAGTAGTGAGACATTCTTCTGATGAAGAACCATTCTCCGCTCTGGCATTCAAGATCATGACAGACCCATTCGTTGGTAAACTTGCATATTTCCGTGTATACTCCGGTACAATGAATTCCGGTTCTTATGTACTTAACGCTACTAAGGACAAGAAAGAACGTGTTGGACGTATCCTTCAGATGCATGCTAACAAACGTATGGAACTTGATAAAGTATATTCCGGTGATATCGCTGCAGCGATCGGATTCAAATTCACAACAACTGGTGATACAATCTGCGACGAGCAGCATCCGGTAATTCTGGAGTCCATGGAATTCCCAGAACCAGTTATCGAGCTCGCTATCGAGCCTAAGACAAAAGCTGGACAGGGTAAACTTGGTGAAGCTCTTGCAAAACTTGCAGAAGAGGATCCGACATTCCGTGCACATACAGATCAGGAAACAGGACAGACCATTATCGCTGGTATGGGTGAGCTTCATCTGGATATCATCGTTGACCGTCTCCTTCGTGAATTCAAGGTAGAGGCTAACGTAGGTGCTCCTCAGGTTGCTTACAAAGAAACAATCACCAAACCTGTTGATATCGACAGCAAATATGCTAAACAGTCTGGTGGTCGTGGACAGTATGGTCACTGTAAAGTTAAATTCGAGCCTATGGATGCCAACGGTGAAGAACTGTACAAGTTCGAATCCACAGTCGTTGGTGGTGCTATTCCGAAGGAATACATCCCGGCAGTCGGCGAAGGTATCGAAGATGCTATGAAAGCTGGTATCCTTGGCGGATTCCCGGTAGTCGGTGTATACGCTAATGTATACGATGGTTCTTACCATGAAGTCGACTCTTCTGAAATGGCATTCCACATTGCAGGTTCTCTTGCATTCAAGGATGCTATGCAGAAAGCAGCTCCTGTACTTCTTGAGCCGATCATGAAGGTAGAGGTTACAACACCTGAAGATTACATGGGTGATGTAATCGGTGATATCAACTCCCGTCGTGGACGTATCGAAGGTATGGAAGATATCGGCGGTGGTAAGATGATCCGCGGATATGTACCGCTTTCCGAAATGTTCGGATATGCTACAGATCTTCGTTCCAGAACACAGGGACGTGGTAACTACACTATGTTCTTTGAGAAATATGAGCAGGTTCCGAAGTCTGTACAGGAAAAAATCCTTTCTAAGAAAGACTGATAATTATTGATCATCTGCAGTCTGCCGGTGTTTAAAGCCGGCAGGGTGTAGGAGATATAAAGTTACTGTTCACTATGTTCTCAGTAATGTGTGGACTGTAATGATACAACAATTGGTAATGCAAGTTATCAAATTGTATAAAACACTTGCAAATATTTTGGTTATGCAATATAATCAAGGATAGCAAGTTTAAAACCGAAAAAGATGCTCTATAATAATATAAGAGCCAAAGTTTTAAGGAGGACGTTTTAAAATGGCAAAAGCTAAGTTTGAGAGAACAAAACCGCATTGTAACATTGGTACCATCGGACACGTTGACCATGGTAAAACAACTTTAACTGCAGCTATCACAAAAGTTCTGGCTGAAAGAGTTGCTGGTAACACAGCTACAGATTTCGCTAACATCGATAAAGCTCCGGAAGAAAGAGAACGTGGTATCACAATTTCTACAGCACACGTTGAGTATGAAACAGAGCATAGACACTATGCACACGTTGACTGCCCAGGACATGCTGACTACGTTAAGAACATGATCACAGGTGCAGCTCAGATGGATGGTGCTATCCTCGTTGTTGCTGCTACAGATGGTGTTATGGCTCAGACTAAAGAGCACATCCTTCTTTCCCGTCAGGTAGGTGTTCCTTACATCGTTGTATTCATGAACAAATGTGATATGGTTGATGATGAAGAACTTCTTGAACTGGTAGAAATGGAAATTCGTGAACTCTTAAGCGAGTATGACTTCCCAGGAGATGACATCCCGGTAATTCAGGGTTCAGCTCTTAAAGCTCTTGAAGATCCGAGCAGCGAGTGGGGAGACAAGATCATGGAACTTATGGATGCTGTTGACAGCTACATTCCAGACCCACAGCGTGACACAGATAAACCATTCGTAATGCCTGTAGAGGACGTATTCTCTATCACAGGTCGTGGTACAGTTGCTACTGGTAGAGTAGAGGCTGGTGTACTTCATGTATCTGACGAAGTTGAAATCGTTGGTATCAAAGAAGAAACACGTAAAGTTGTTGTAACTGGTATCGAAATGTTCCGTAAACTTCTTGATGAAGCTCAGGCTGGTGATAACATCGGTGCACTTCTTCGTGGTGTTCAGAGAAACGAAATCGAGCGTGGACAGGTTCTTGCTAAACCAGGAACAATCACATGCCATACAAAATTCACAGCTCAGGTTTACGTTCTGACAAAAGATGAAGGTGGACGTCATACTCCATTCTTCAACAACTATCGTCCACAGTTCTACTTCAGAACAACAGACGTAACAGGTGTTTGCAACCTTCCAGAAGGAACAGAAATGTGCATGCCTGGAGATAACATCGAAATGACAATTGAACTGATCCACCCAATCGCTATGGCTCAGGGTCTTACTTTCGCTATCCGTGAAGGTGGACGTACTGTTGGATCAGGACGTGTTGCTACAGTTATCGAATAATTTTAGCATAACATCTTAAATTATATATATTGAGTACCGTAAGGTACATTGTGTCCAAACGTAAGATACCCCGGAACCGTAAGGTTTCCGGGGTTTTTCTGTCGAGTGGAAAGTAAAATCACCTATGAGTTTTCAAGATAAAAGTAAACAGAAAATTAATCAGTAAGACGAAGCACAAACAAACTAAAAACCGAATAATCAGACCAGCGGTGCCAAAACGGTGCCAAAAAGAAACTCCTGCGAATGTTTGCTATTCACAGGAGTAATTTTTTTACCAGCCTTTGATCTGTTTGATCTGTTCAGCACGTTCCGGATCACGATGATATTGTAGTTTCAGACGGATAGTTTCCACAATTTCCTGTCTGGCTTCATCATCAAGCTGATAGAACGATGTAAGCAGATTATCTACATCAGGCATACTGTTCTTACCGAAAAGGTACATCAGCGGATACATAGAATTTTTTAAGTAAGTCTTTACACGACTTGCGTCTAATGCTCCGTTCAAACCGTCTGGAAGTGTAGGATAAATCTCTTCTTCCTTAATTGTGCCGGAAAATGGACTGGCAGAACATATCTCATTCACATCAATTTGCAATTCATTTGCAAGTCTTAATGCAAAATCAAATCGAATATTGGAATCTTTTTGAATAATTGAATATAAAGTTGTGGCACTGATACCGGTTGCTTTTGCAATTTTGCGAACATTTGTGCCTTTTTCATCAAGATATTTCTTTAAATTTTTACCGTCGCCCATAGAATCCTCCTTTTTCATATATTACAAAATTACGAAAAACATAAATCTATAAAATATCATAGCACAGACCTTAAATAAAATAAAGAAAAAATAGTGTACGAAGTTCGTAAAAATACGTTTACGAAATATTGACAACGACGGCAATACATGATATTATCAATTTACGAAAATCATACAGATATAAATTACAGTAAACGTATTTAAAATCTGGCGAGGAAAGGAGATGGCAATATGGCAAGTTACAATTATATGATGAGTGCTGATGAAGTGGCACAGGAATTAAACTGCTCAAAATCTCATGCCTATAAACTGGTGAAAGCTATGAATAAGGAACTGGCTGCACAGGGATATATTACGATGGCTGGAAGAATACCAAAGGCGTTTTGGGCAAAAAAGATGTATGGCTATGAAATAGCAGGAAATTAAGGAGGATCAATATGGCTTACAGAGAAAAAGACACAAAAAAATGGACAGCCCAGTGGTTTGAGACAAATGTCATGGGTGAGAAGAAAAAACGCAGAAAGCGTGGATTTGAAACAAAGCGAGAAGCATTGGAGTTTGAACGAAGCAAAAAGTTGAGCAATGAGCGAAGTATGGATATGAAGCTGAGCGATTTTATTGAGATTTATTTTTCAGACAAACAAAATGATCTGAAAGATCGAACAATCAAAAATAAAAGATATATGATGCAACAGCATATCGTTCCATACTTCGGAAATCAGATGATAAGTGAAATCAAGGCTTCATAGATTATTCAGTGGCAGAATGAAATTTAGAAAAAAGACTATTCAGATTCTTATCTGAGAATGATTCAGAATCAGTTGACCAGTCTGTTTACACATGCAGCTAAAATCTATGACTTGCCGGTTAATCCATGCAAGAAAGTGAAACGAATGGGAAATTCAGATTCAAGAAGTTTGAACTTCTGGACACTGGACGAGTACAAACAGTTTATACAGACAATGGAGCCGGGAACAAGATATTATCTTATGTTTGAGATGTTGTTCTGGACTGGGTGCAGGATCGGGGAGCTGCTTGCGATTACAAAAGCTGATATCAATTTTGAAAAGAATCAGCTTAGCATCAATAAGACTTATTATCGAACAGGAATGTACGATATTATCACAGAACCAAAAACAAAACAGTCCTTTCGGACAATCGAAATTTCAGAATTCCTGAAAGAGGAAATTAAGGAATTTGTAGATGGTCACTACGGAATGCCGGATACGGAAAGATTGTTTCCAGTTGTTCAGGAAGCGGTACAGCATAAGATGAAACGGCAGATTGAACTGGCAGGCGTAAAGAAAATTCGAGTGCATGATCTCAGGCATAGCCATGTGGCTTATCTCATTGAGAAAGGTGTAAAACCGTTACTGATTCGGGACAGATTAGGTCATAAAGATATTCGTATCACATTGAACACTTATGGACATCTTTATCCAAATCAGCAGAGGAAGATTGCAAATCTGTTGGATAATGAAAATGTAGTTACCGGATTGGGAGAAGAAAGAGATGAATGTTGAAAAGGCAAAAGAAAAAGCCCAGATAAATAATCTGAGCAAGTTCTCTGATAATCAGATTCACTGATATACCATCTTGGCAGATTCAGTATATCACGAATCGGGAAATACGACAATTCCCGAATATCTGTTCATCAGAGACTTGCCCGGACGGGCAGTCGGAAGGCTGCTCTTTGGCAATCTAAGAATAGAGTTTTGGGATAGAATATGATAAAATGTAAGAGATAAATCGGAAGTTGCAGAATTGATAAATTTACCTTTTGAAGAAAAAACAGTAATCTTGTATAAGAATAAAAAAACAAGCATTATCCATCAATTCAAATATAAGGTAAAAAAGAGTATCAATCGACGAGGAGAAAAATAGATGAATATTACAAGTCTTGAAATTGCACAGGCAACAATGGATATGTTCTTTTGTTTGTTCTGTCTAATAATATTTGTTTCAATTAAAGCAAATAATCCAAAACAGAAGAGTATGAGGATGTTCGTTCGATTATTTTTTATTGCTACAGTTCTGTTTTTTGGAGAGACTTTGGCATATATTTTTAGAGGTAACCTTGGTCTTTTTAATATTTTAGTAACTAGAATTGCTAATCTTATGGTATTTGCTATGAACATAGCAATGGCAAATACCTATGTTAGGTTTGTTAGTTCTGTTTTTGTTGAAAAAGGTGCTGAAGTAAGTGGCAATAGTGTTAAAATTGCCAATATCTTTTCGTGCATTAATATTTTCATTGTTGTGGTTAATTTGTTTTATCCATGGATGTATTATTTCGATGAGGCAAATTATTATCACAGGAATAATTCCTGGTATGTATATACACTAATATCACTTGTCGTCATATTTATAGGAGCAGGTATGGCGATTAAGTATAGAAAGTATTTGAAAAAACGAAGCTTCATTTCAATGATGCTGTTTTCGTTTATTCCAATAATTGCAACAGTTGTACAGTCCTTTATTTATGGATTTTCTATAACCAATTTAGGACTGGGAATAGGTTCATTCGTAATGTTTGCTGCATATATGTATGATTGGTCTCATAATGGGGATGAACATACGAATATGATTAATGACAGCAGATTTGATGCTGTTATTATGTTTATCATAATGCTACTTAGCATGAGTGTTTCCATCATAGCATGTGTGAATGTGATTCAGCAGGTAACTAAGGAAAACTCTGAAATACAGAGCAGAACAATTGCGCAGATGGTTTCAGCAAAGGTTGAGAATGAATTTATTAAGCTAATTACTGTTTCTCAGACGATTAGCAGTGATATTGATATAAGAACCTACATAGAGGGGAAAACCAGAGAAGAGGCGGAGAGTGTCAAAGACGATATAACTAATCGTCTGGTATCCATTGGTAATGAATTTGATTATAAAATGGTATTTGTTGTTTCGGATAAAACAAGAGCATATTATACATATAGTGGAATAAGTAGGTATCTTGATGTTGAAAATGACAGCCATGATATATGGTATAAGGATTACTTGGATTCAGGGAAAAGATATACAGTTAATGTTGATACTGATGAAGATAATAACTGGAGTCTTTCGGTGTTTATTAATTACGGTATTTTTGACACGAATGGAGACATTTTGGGAGCATGTGGTGTCGGAGTTGATATGAATGACCTTGTAGACATACTTGCCAGGTTCGAGGAAGAATACAATATCAAAGTATATTTAGTTAATCATGATGGACTTATACAGGTTGATACGGATGTAAGTTCTATAGAAACAGGCTACTTGGATAATTCATATTTTGGCAATATATCAGATGATGATTTTTATTATCAGTTATCGGAGAATGGCTGTTATATGACCAAGTATCTCGAAGGATTTGATGGGTATATAGTAATAAGAGATAATAATCCTGTTAAATTGGATGTAAATAAAATTATACTTCCAATTGTTTTAATCTTTATTGCAGGCGTATTAATAATGGCAACTTCATTTGTTATTATTAGTATGAGAGAGAAGAAGGCAAAGGATGCATACAACAGAAGATATGAAGCATCTATAAAGGACGAGCTTACAGGCTTATATAATAGACGAGGGTTTGAAGTTGACTGTGAAATAATCAAGAAAAATAATAACTTAATAGAATACGTTCTTATTATGATGGATTTGAACGGTTTAAAAGCAGCTAATGATAATATTGGTCATGAAGCAGGGGATGAGTTAATTATTGGCGCTTCGAAGTGTATGGATAATGCATTCTCAGGTCTTGGAAGGACGTATCGTGTAGGTGGCGATGAGTTTGTTGCATTACTGAGAGGAACGAGAGAAGAAGCACAGGATGCAGTTAAGACATTTGATTATTTAACTGAAAACTTCCAAGGAAATCTTATTTCTGAACTTAGTGTGTCTAAGGGAGTAGTTGTTTGTTCAGAACATATAGAACTTAATTTTGAAGAAATTAAGGCAATGGCTGATAAGTTGATGTATGCAGATAAGGATGAATATTATAGACGAACAGGAAAAGATAGAAGACGAGTTTGATTTATAAATTGATATTTAATCTATGTAAAGAACCCAACAATTTTCAGTTTGTATAATTGAAAAAATGAAAAACGCATAGACAACTGTGTCTATTAGTGAAAATACGACATTTCTCGCTTTGTGTCGTGTTATTTGCAGATAACAGATTCTATATTTGATGATGAAAGGAGGAGTTGAGGTGGACCAAGTAAAAATCGGGAATTTTTTAAAAAAACTTCGCAAAAAAAAGGCATTACACAGGAGCAGTTGGCAGAAATATTAAATGTCTCTGGAAGGACGTGTTGCTACAGTTATCGAGTAATTTTAGCATAACATCTTAATTATATAAATAGAGTACCGCAAGGTACATTGTGTCCAAACGTAAGATACCCCGGAACCGTAAGGTTTCCGGGGTTTTTCTGTTGTGTAAAAAGTTTAAAATAAGGCTGTAAAGAATAGCGAATAAATTGAAAACGTAAGCGACGAATAATTGACGAAGAATGATAAAATCCTTATAATAAATTAGTATCTGAACAACAGATAAAATCAATTACACAAAAATCAATAACAAGAGGGAGGTCGTTTTATGTTTGGTTTTATGGTAACTGCTGATGGCGGACTTACAACTGCCGGATATGTGATTACAGTTATTGCCGGAATCATTTTGTTTTTCCTGGCGATTTATTTTGCAGGGAAGAATTCAGACAAGAAAAAACTTACCACAAGACAACTGGTATTCTGTGCCGTAGCTATTGCACTTGCTTTTATCACGTCTTATCTGAAAATCTTCAAACTGCCGTGGGGAGGAAGCGTCACTCTTTGCAGTATGCTTTTTATTGTTCTGATCGCAAACTGGTATGGGGTTGGAACAGGTATTATGGCTGGGTTTGCTTACGGAATCCTGCAGTTTATCCAGGAGCCTTATATACTTTCATTTTTTCAGGTGTGCTGTGATTACATACTTGCATTTGCGGCACTTGGACTGGCAGGATTATTTGCAAAACAGAGTCATGGACTTCTGAAAGGATACATAATAGCTGTAATTGCCAGAGGAGCTTTTCATTCTCTGGGCGGTTATCTTTATTGGATGAGCTATATGCCGGACAATTTCCCGAAATCTCTGACAGCCGTATATCCGATCTTATACAATTACAGCTATCTGCTGGCAGAGGGCATTATCACGGTAATCATTATTTCAGTACCTGCGGTGTCGAAGGCACTGACCCAGGTAAAGCGTGCCGCACTGCAGTAGTTTGTTTTGTCTGGCAACAGGGATGTGTCGTTGCCCGGTACTCAGAACATTTGGTATGGTAATTTTGTTTAGGGAAGTGTAAGAATGACAATAACGACTTTATGCTATATAGAAAATAATGGCAAATATCTGATGCTTCACAGGATAAAAAAGCACAATGACATAAATGAGGGAAAGTGGATTGGAGTCGGCGGACATGCAGAGGGTCAGGAATCCCCTGAGGAATGTCTTTTGCGTGAAGTGAAAGAAGAAACAGGATTAACGCTGACATCTTATAAACTTCGAGGTCTGGTTACATTTATAAGCGATAAATGTGAACCGGAGCTTATGTGTGTATTTACAGCCAACGAATATATTGGTGAATTAACAGAATGCAATGAAGGAGAACTTTACTGGATAGATAAAGCTATTGTGCCGACACTTCCCACATGGGAAGGTGACAGAGTTTTTCTTGATTTGCTTCTTTCAGGGGATGAGCGATTTTTTTCTTTAAAATTGCAGTATGAAGGGGAAAAACTCGTAGATAAACAAGTAAATTTATATTAACCGAATTATAGCAATTCCATATGGAACTGCAATAAGTAAGTCCCCTGCGGAGGTTGCGAAAAGCAATAAGTTAAGCGGGTGGGACGAATATTCACCCGCTCTGGAGGAATTTATCAATGAAACGAATATCGCTGGATGACCTTCTTCATACCAGGCAGGATCTTGCCTACTCGGAACAGTATGGATACATAATGAAATTACTGGAAAAAGGTCAGATAAAACCTGTGAAGGCTTCTAAGAGCAATGGCAAGAAGCCGGCGCTTTATCGCGAATACTGGATGGTAGAAGAACAGAAGGATTACAGCAATTATATAGAAGAAATAAAATATACCTTTTCTACCATGATTTCCGTGGATTATTATCTGGCGCATCCGGATACATATGAGAAAGACCGAATCTGGGTACTTATGCTGAATGAATATCTGAAAAAATATGCAGATGCCTTACTGACACCGGAATCTCTGAATGAAAGAAGCTTTGAAATATGGCACAGAGAGAAATTTCTGGACAGAGAGCAGGGAAAGAAGATTCTGAAACGCTGCGGACTTAATGTGGAGGCTCTGAATGTCTACAGGACAACAGAGCCCCTTTCATATTATACACATACAAGAAATACGCCGCAGAATATCCTGATTCTGGAAAATAAAGATCCTTTTTTCAGTATGCGCAATTACCTGCTGAATGGACATACGGAAATTTTTGGTGCAGAAATCGGAACTCTGATTTATGGTGCCGGAAAGGGCATTAGCCGTTCTTTTCAGGATTTTGATCTGTGTGCGGAACCCTATATGAAACATCCGAAGAATACAATTTATTATTTCGGGGATCTGGATTATGAGGGCATCGGTATATACGAAAATCTGGCAGAAAAATTTCGCAGCAGATGGAAAATCCTTCCTTTTGTGCCGGCATATCAGGCTATGCTTGGAAAAGCAGAACAGATAACTGAACTTCCGGAGACAAAGGAGCATCAGAACAGAAATATCAGTACACAATTTTTCTCCTGTTTTGATGAAATAATGGTCAAAAAAATGGAAGCTATACTGGATAAGGACAGATATATCCCTCAGGAAATTTTAAATACTGCAGATTTCTGATGCAGATTCTGACACAGGGCGGTGGCTTCTTTGATGCTGAGAACGGAGTGAACAGTAACCGGCTTCTTTATATTATGGAGAATCTTATGATAAAAAATAATTGATTTTTAAGAGACAGTCTGTTAGAATATACCTGTGAAAAGGGAGTAGCTTGCCGGGTAGATTCGGTTCACTTCTTCGTCAGGACAGTTATTGAAACATATAACTCGGAAAGTGATGAAATTGCGAGACTTTTACTGTGAATGCAGTAGGAGTCTCTTTTTTTATACCTACTGCAAAATAAATGTATTCCGGAATCTTTTTATATTTGATTTTGTGAGTACGTAATAAAAGAAAGAGAGGTAGAAATGATGTTTTTACAGGTTATTATTTTGCTGGCAGGTTTTTTGTTTCTGGTGAAAGGTGCAGACTGGTTTGTGGAGGGTGCAGCCAGTATTGCGAAAAAGCTGGGAATTCCGCAGCTGATCATTGGATTAACCATTGTAGCAATGGGAACCAGCATGCCGGAGGCAGCAGTCAGTATTACTGCTGCAATAAATAAGAATGCAGGTATTACCATTGGAAATGTAGTCGGAAGTAATATCCTGAATATTTTCATCATCCTGGGAATCACAGCAGTAATTACGAATGTAGCGATTCAAAAATCCACGCTTCTTTACGAAATTCCGTTTATGACAGTGATAACAATTATTTTGCTGATCTTTGGTATCACAGGTTCAGAGGTGACTTTTATTGAAGGTGTGATTTTCTGGATACTGTTTCTGATATATCTGGGATATCTGTTTGTGATGGCAAAGAAAGGGAACGATCAGGAAGAAGCAGAAGCAAAGGATAATCCGGTATGGAAATGTATGCTCCTGATGGTAATCGGTGGAATTCTGGTCGTAAAGGGCAGTGATTTTGCTGTCAGCGGAGCAACGGAGATTGCCCGTTATTTTGGCATGAGTGAGAGATTTATCGGGCTGACAATTGTTGCACTGGGAACATCTCTTCCGGAACTTGTCACATCAGTAACAGCAGCCAGAAGAGGAAATACAGGAATTGCCATTGGAAATATAGTCGGAAGCAATATTTTTAATATTTTGTTTGTTATCGGTACAACAGCACTCATCTGTACTGTGCCGTTTGAGAGTAAATTTATTATTGATACTGTAATTGCAGTTCTGTGCGGAGTAATACTCTGGATTGGTACATTCAGACATAAAGAATTAAGAAAACCCTGTGGTGTGGTTATGCTGTTGTGTTATGTCGCATATTTCCTGTATTTATGTCTGGTATAACGAATAATTGCTTTTTGCAACCTCCGCAGGGGACTCACTTGATTCGATTAAAATAAGAAATGGAATAAAGTATATTATGGATAATTATGAAAAACAGGTATATATAGGAAGAGAGTTGTTTTTAAAATATGATCAGGATAAGCTGATAAAGAAATATGGTTTGAAACACGATGAAGAATATCTGTATTTGAAATATATTGGAACAGAATATCGGATCAATCGCAGAAACGGTGCTATTGAATATGCCACAGGCGAAGAATGGACGGACTGCAGAGAATATACAGTTGTTATGACAATCTATGATTTTCTCTGCTGTTCCGGGCAGGAGATACTGCCTCCTCTTACCGGGCAGTGGCAGCCTGTGGGCAGGTTTGTAACTGCCGGGAGCAGTCCGTCAACAGATCCTTTTGTGGAAAAGTATGCAAGAGCATTTTCCGGCAAAGTGGAAGAGGTAAAGCAGGCCTGTATCTGTCTGGGAGGAAAGCAGACGAAGAGTCTGGCAGGGGCAGATCTGACATTTGAAATGCCTGTTCTTCCGGATTTCTCTGTGTTGCTTCAGTTCTGGGATGGGGATGAAGAATTCCCGCCAAAGATCTTATTGTTGTGGGATAAAGTATCGTTATCATATCTTCATTTTGAGACGACCTATTATCTTCAGGGGGATCTTCTGAAGGCTATACTGCAGACAATCGGCTGAATACACTGTAGCCGATCCCTCGGAGGGGATATATGGAAGCGGATAAATATGTCCCTCAGGAAATTTTAAATACTACAGATTTCTGATACAGGATTTGTGCAGTTACGCAAATTTATACTATAGAAACAACAGGGTACAAACCATATTTAACCCAGGGAGGCAGCTTTGCAATACGAATTTCTGAAAAACTTTCCAAAACGAATGAAAAATGTAGGTCTGTACGGTGCTCTTATCCAAAACAGTATTCAGAAGACATCCTGGAAACAGTTTGGCTTTCTGAAATTTGATGAACAGATGAATCTTATTTTTGCAGTAATGCTTTATATTATGGAGCAGTCTCTGCGGGAAGAGAACTGTACTATGGATGATATCGGAGCCTATATTGATACCATCAATACCAGGTATCTGGGTAAAGAAATCTCTTATGATGACTGCAGAAAATTAGGAGATTTTGTTGTCAATGTGATCTTATCAAATGAAGGCCGTGCCATGTATTTTGACGGCTATGATTTTGAAGAGAACGATTATCATGTCATGCATATCAGCTATGTGGCGAACCGGATCGTGTATCTGGATCAGGAGGTTCGCAGAACTTCTTATTATCTTACAGACGACGGATACAATCTGATACTTTCCACCCTTGAAATAGAAAATAATATGAAGCTTACCATCCATGAAATGATCTTCCAGATGCATCTGGAAAAACAGAGCTATGATAAGGCTGTGGATGAGATTAAGAATGTTTTTAACCTGATGCGCATCCAGCTTCAGAAGATTCAGGAAGCTATGGGAAAAATCCGCAGAAATGCCCTGAATTATTCAGTAAAGGATTACGAGGAAATCCTTCTGGAGAATCTGGATACGATCAGTGACACAAAAGAAAAATTCCAGAAATACCGGGAACTGGTGCGAAGCAGGGTAAAGAAACTGGAAGAAGAGAACATCAATGTGCGCCGTCTGGGCGAAAAGGAAGAGGAGAACCTGGAAAATCTCCGTATTATTGAGAGTTACCTGAACAGAACCATTGATGAGCACCAGAAAATCCTGAGCAGTCATTTTGACCTGAAGGCACTTTATACCAGAGAACTGGAAGCATTGTCGCAGATGTCACTGATCCGGAGATTTTCCATGCGCAATGATTTCTATGATAAAGTGCTGGAGAATCCGTCGGCACTGGGAAATCTGGACTATTTTTTAAGACCGCTGTTCAACCGGGAACCGGATAAGGTTTATAACCTGAATAAAGCTTTATTATATCAGAAACCGTCTGTTAGAAATGAGGACGAGGACACTGAGGAGATGCTGGATTTTGACGAAGATGCATATCTGAAAGAGCAGGAAGAGAAACGCAGACAGAAGCTGAAACGTTATGAAAGCAGTCTGGGATTTCTGCTGGAGCAGGCATCTGAAAAAGGTGAAATTTCCCTTTCTGATATCTGGAAAAATATTCAGGAGAATGAGAAAAATGCAGAAGAAATGCAGCAGCAACTGATCCCAAATGTTGAAATTTTTAAAGAGATCATGGTGGAGCTGATACGGAATAAAGAGATCAATATGGAAGCACTGAAAAAGGAACGAAGTGAATTTATCCAGGATCAGACAGCAGATTTTCAGCTCAACGAAATGCTGCTCCAGCTTTCTGAAGAAAGATTTTCAGATAAAAAAATCGGTAAAATAGAGATATACAGGATAGAAGACGGAAGCACAGTCACCTTTGACAATGTTTTCAGCGAAAACGGAGTGAAAAAAAGCATTCGATGTTCTAATATCCTGATCCGAATCATGAGAAATGAGGAATAATAGATATGGCATACGAAGCAGAGGAAATCCGCACTAGTCAGGAGATATTTTATTATCTCTTGGAACATCATGAGCTGCGGGAAGAAGATGAGTTGCTTTTATATAAGGCATATGCAGAAGAAGAAACAATCAGGAATCTGGTGAAATCTCAGGGTGATATCGCCGGCTGCAATATCGAACGATACGGGAATGTGATTTATCTGATTCCCAAAGAGGAGAACAATTTCCTTGGTTTTTCCAAGCAGCAGCTTAAAAGTACACTGTGCAAATCCGGGGCAACGGACAAGGATTATTATCTGTCACAGTTTGTAATCCTTACGCTGCTGGTAGAATTCTTTGACGGACAGGGGAGCAGCAGTAAATCCAGAGAATATATGCGAGTGGGAGATCTTATGAACTGTCTTTCTGCCCGCCTGAAGGAAGGGGCAGCAGAAGAGACTGCCACTGAAGAGGATGAAGATGGAAAGAACTCCAAAGATACCGCAGGGATTTCTTTCAAAATCCTTTACGAAACCTATGAGGCACTGAAGTCTGATGACAGAGGTTCCAGGATGAAGACAACCAAGGAAGGCTTTATCTACAATATCCTGATGTTCCTTCAGAAACAGGGACTGATCGAGTATGTGGTGCAGGATGAGATGATAAAAACAACCAGAAAGCTGGATAATTTTATGGACTGGAATCTTCTGAACCAGAACAATTACCAGCGGGTTCTGAGAGTACTGGGGGTGGCAAAAGATGAGTAAGATTAATGCAGTGCGTCTGATCAACGTGAATTATAATAACAATGCATACCGTATCAGCGATGAAACTCTGCACTTTAATGGAGAAAGCACACTGATCTCTCTGCAGAACGGCGGTGGGAAATCTGTTCTTGTCCAGATGCTGACTGCGCCCTTTGTGCATCCAAGATATCGCAATACCAAAGACCGATTATTTGAAAGCTATTTTACTACCAATAAGCCATCCTTTATCCTGGTGGAATGGGCACTGGATCAGGGAGCAGGCTATGTTCTCACAGGTCTTATGGTCAGAAAATCCCAGGATATGGAAGAGGACAGAAAAGAGAATCTGGATATTATTGGAATTGTCAGTGAATATCAGAGCCCCTGTATTCAGGATATCCACCACCTTCCTGTAGTGGAAAAAGGCAAAAAAGAGATGATCCTGAAGAATTTTAACTCCTGCAGACAGCTTTTTGAAACCTACAAAAAAGACAGGGATATGAAGTTCTTTTATTATGATCTGACAAACTATGCCCAGTCCCGCCAGTACTTCGATAAGCTGATGGAATATCAGATTAATTATAAAGAATGGGAAACCATTATTAAGAAAATCAATCTGAAGGAATCCGGTCTGTCAGATCTTTTTGCTGACTGCAGAGATGAAAAAGGACTGACAGAAAAATGGTTTCTTGAGGCTATTGAGAGCAAGCTGAATAAGGACAAAAACCGCATTAAAGAGTTCCAGTCTATTCTGGAAAAATATGCAGGACAGTATAAGGATAACCGTTCCAAAATCAAACGGCGAGACACGATCCGTCAGTTTAAGGAAGAAGCAAATGGGATTCAGACTCAGGCAGAAGAGTATCAGAATGCGGAGACAGAGGAAGGAAAACAGCAGAATAAAATTGCCTGGTTTATCCATGATGTAAATGGACTCTTAAGCCAGACTGAGAAAGCTCATGATCATGCAAAAGAAGTGCTGGAAGGTCTGGATCAAAAGCTTTCCAGAGTAGAATACGAGGAGCTTTCCAGCCAGGTCTATGACTATGAGGAAGAGAAGAATCTTCATATCGGAAATCGTGATATGATCGATATGGAGCGTGAAAACCTTCAGGGACAGGCAGAACAGACAGAGAAGAAGCTTCATATTCTCCAATATGCCAGACAGCAGGATTCTGTATCAGAAGAAAAAGGGGAACTGGATCTTCTCAGGGAGAAAATCGCAGTTGCCAGACAGCAGGGAGCTGATCTGGAGCCGGAGAGAAAAGTACTTGGCCTGACCTTGAAAAACATTTTTGAAGAACGTATTCAGGATAACAGACAACAGCAGGAAAACCTGTCTGAAAATATACAGAAAAAGGGAAAAGAAGCACAGGATGAGGCGAAAAGATCCGAGGAACTGGAAGAAAAGATCCGTGACTGCTTTGGCAGAAAAGGAAAACTGGAAAGTCAGATAGAATCCTATACCCGTCTGGAAAACCAGTATAATGCCAAGTATCAGGAAGAATTAGTACGAAATATTCTGGGAATCTATGAAGCCGGAACACTGGAAATCCGTCGACAGATGTACGAACAGGAACTGGAAAAAACAGTGAGGGAACGTACAGAAAATCAGAAGAAATGGGAAGCTGACAAGGAACTGATACGACGTCAGGAGCGCAGTCTGGAGGATAAGAAAGAGGCTCTGATTCATAAAAAGTCAGAGACAGAGAACCAGGAACATACCTATCAGCTCTATCAGAATGAACTGGAAATAAGGAAGAATATCCTGAAATATCTGGATATGGAGGAACGCTATCTTCTGGATACTGACAGGATACTGGAGAACTCTGGGCGAAAGCTGCGTGAGCTGGAGGAGCTGCGGCGAAATCTGGAAAAAGAAGAGGATTCTCTGGAAAAAGAATATTTAAGCCTTACCAGCGGAAAGGTCCTGGAGCTTCCTGAGGAGCTGGAGAAAGAACTGGATGATTTGGGAATCCACACAGTTTATGGTATGGAATGGCTGAAAAAGAACGGATACTCCCAGAAGAAAAACCAGATGCTGGTCCGTAAGAATCCATTTCTGCCATATGCTCTGATCCTTACCCGTCAGGAAATCGAGAAGCTGGGACGAAACGACAGAAACGTCTGCACATCCTTCCCTGTGCCTATTGTAGAGCGTGAGAAAATAGAAGAATTTCAGGAAAAGTATACAGACAAAATCGTAAATTTCCCTGGAATCAGCTTTTATATTCTGTTTAATGAAAACCTCCTGGATGAAGAAAAGCTTCAGGCAATGATCTGGGAGAAAAAGAAAGAACTGGAGAAGCTAAATCAGGCTGTAGATCAGCGCAAAAAGGAATACGCAGAGTATTTTCAGCGTCAGGAAACCCTGAAAAATCAATCTGTGACAAAAGAAAAATGGGAAGAAATCCAGGAGCTTCTGAAAACTCTTGAGGAAGAGAAAAAATCTCTGGAAAAGGATATCCGTGATGCAGCACAGGAGCTTGACAGCCTGAAAACAGCACATGAAAAGCTGCAGAATCTGCTCATAAAATCCGCTGCAGAAATTGACCGTCAGAAACAGCGTCTGGAAGATTTTTCCCAGCTGGAAAAAGATTACGCTTTCTATGAAAATAATCGAAATGAGCTTGAAAAATGTAAAAAGGATGAAACTCGTTTCCGGGAAAACCAGAAGCTTGCAAAGGACAGACAGGAAAAGCTTCTGGAGGAGAAAATGACTCTGGAGCATAATCTGAATATGCTGGAGAGAGAAAAAGACAAACTGGATGAAAAATATACCAGATATGCGTCATATGAGGCAGGCAGCAGAGAGTCAGATGAGGTCAGGAAACAGCAGAGTCAGCAGTTTGGATTTGACAGTATGTCAACGGAGCAGATGGAAGCACGTTATGAAGCAATCACCTCTGTTCTTTCACAGGAACTGAAGAATCTGGAAGAGCAGGAGAGAAGGTCTGCCGCACGTTACCAGAGGGAAAAGGAAGATCTGGATTATCTTCAGAAAAAATATCACTTAAAGCCTGAACAGTGGTCAGGCGTGATCTATGACAGAAAAGAAGAGTCACACCAGGAGGGAGTATTGGAAGATTTCCGCAGAAAGATCCAGACAAAGGATATGCAGTGGAATGATGCAGATAAAAAGGCAGCAGTGGCCCAGAGTAAGATCAGCGAACTGACAAAAAGAATCCACTCTGTCTGCGGTATGGAGAAACCTCTGCCAAAGGATGAGATTCAGGGACAGGATTTTCAGGCAAGGAAAAACCAGCTTCTTTATGAGAAGAAAGAAGAGAAGAAGCAGGAGGAGTTTTTAAGCGGAAAGCTTCGCAGCTATGAAGAGAATCTGACTGCCTTATCAGAGTATAATGAACTGATTCCTGCGGCTGCAGAAGACCATGAGCCGGTTTCGGAGAATCTGTCTGCGGAAGAATTAAGAAATTGCAAGGGAATCCTGATCAGGGATTATAATCAGAAAATGAAAGAAACCAGACAGAAAAAGGAAGAACTGGTGCGGACACTGAATAAGATTGTCCGTATGGAAAGCTTTCAGGATGATTTTTACAGGAAACCGTTGGAACAGATGCTGGAGCTTTCCGATGATGCAGTGCGTGTCTTGACTCAGTTAAAAACTACAGTGCAGTCCTATGACAGCCTTATGGAGAAGCTGGAGGTCGATATTTCTGTAGTAGAGAGGGAGAAGGAACGTATCACAGAACTTCTGGAGGATTATGTCCGGGAAATCCACAGTAACCTTGGAAAAATCGACCATAATTCAACCATCACCATCAGGGAAAGAAATATCAAAATGTTAAAGATCCAGCTTCCGGACTGGGAAGAAAATGCAGGGCTTTATCGTCTGCGCTTGGAAGACTTTATTGATAAGATCACCATGGAAGGCGTGGAACTTTTCGAGAAAAATGAAAATGCACAGGAGTTTTTCGGTTCCGGTATTACTACCAGAAATCTCTATGATCAGGTGGTAGGAATCGGAAATGTACAGATCCATCTTTATAAGATCGAAGCCCAGAGAGAGTATCCGATTACCTGGAAGGAGGTTTCCAGAAACTCAGGCGGAGAAGGATTCCTGTCTGCATTTGTAATCCTGTCCAGCCTTCTGTATTATATGAGACGGGATGATACGGACATTTTTGCAGATAAAAATGAGGGAAAGGTTCTGATCATGGACAACCCGTTCGCACAGACCAATGCCTCCCATCTGCTGATCCCACTGATGGATATGGCAAAAAAGAGCAACACACAGCTTATCTGTCTTACCGGTCTGGGCGGAGAGTCCATCTATAATCGTTTTGACAATATATATGTGCTGAATCTGATCGCTGCAAGTCTGAGAGGCGGTACGCAGTATCTGAAAGCTGAACATAAAAGAGGGAAAGAACCGGATGAACTTGTCACTGCAAGAATTGAAGTGGGGGATCAGATGGAGCTGTTGTTTTAACTAAATCAGGTAAGTCCCTTGCAGAGACTGCGAAAAGCAAACTGCAGGGGATTCTTTTTTATTTTTTGTAACGTTTTTTCTGTCTGTGACTTAATTATATAGAAAGACATCAGATAAAATAATGATACAGCAGACAGGAGGATCATCATGAAACGATATTTTGGAATATTCAATGCAGATGAAACAAAATCAGGACCATATTCAGACATTCAATGGAAGAAGACCGGGCTATTAAAAATCCCGAAAGATGCAGTAGGATAATAAAAAATACACGGAGCAGGAATGGAAAAATCAGAAATCGAAACAATCTACCGTAAGTATTTCCATGATGTCTTTCTCTATATCCGGGCACTTTCCGAAAATGAAAGTCTGGCAGAGGAGATCACCCAGGAAACATTCCTGAAGGCAATGAATAATATTGAGAAATTTGACGGCAGGAAGGATATCCGTGCATGGCTATTTGTAATTGCGAAGAATACATATTTCCGCTATTGCAGGCGAAATAAAATCTATGTGGGTGAAGAATTTTCAGAAATAATGCAGGATTCCATGCAGGATACATCCCCGGCCGTACTGGATCAGATCGTGCAGGATGAGACAGTTCGGAATCTCAAACGCTATGCAGAACTGATACCGGAACCCTACAGGGAAGTATTTCACCTGCGGATATACGGTGAGCTCTCCTTTGAGCAGATCGGAAAATGCTATCAGAAAAGTGCAGGATGGGCAAGAGTAACTTACCATCGTGCACGCCAGATGATACGAGCACAGATAAGTCAGGAGGAAAAGTAACATGGAAAAAATAAACTGTAATGTGATCCAGGATATTCTGCCATTATACATTGATGATGTGGTAAGTGATGACACAAAAGAACTTGTAGAAGAACATCTGCAAAACTGCGAAATCTGCCAACGAGTATATCATGAGACAAAGGCAGACCTTGAAAATGATATGAAAATCTCTGCACAGACAAAAGAAAGCAGCCATGAAGCAAATGATCTGAAGAGTTTCAGAAAGTTTTTAAAGAAAAGAAAGATAAAAACAATCCTGCTTTCCATAGCAGCAACCATAGTTTGCTTTGTGGCAGTGTTCACGTTCATGAATAAACATGTCACATATATCAGCTACAAAGATGCAGGGATAACTATTATTGAGGATAATAAAGATGAAGTAACATATAGAACAAATATAAAAGGAAATTATCGCTGGAGAACATCCTTAGACAGGGAAACAGGTGTAATGACTATCCATTTTGAACAGAGCTTGTGGGAAAAATATGTAAGCTGTATTTTTTATCCATATGATCATCTTCATGATATTCTGAAAAAAGATGAGATAAAAGAAGTGTATGTAGATAAGGATGGAACGACAACAACAATCTGGGAAGCTCAGGAGGAAGAACAGAAAGCTTATTTATCTGAAGAACATACAGAGCCGTTAGGATAAAATATTAGAGTATTTTTCAAACACGCTCTAAAATATGAAAGCGAATTTTAGAGATTTCTATAGGTTATAAGGATTTATAAAGAGGTTGTCATGAAAGGCAGCCTCTTTTTGTAATTGCTGATGGACATTCTCTTTCCATATGTTACAATAGAACAAGAATATGGAAAGAAAGACAGGAAACCTAACTATGAAAAAACAACTAAATTATGCAGATATCATAAAGGAAGCGCTGATCCTGACAGGTGCGGTAGCAATCATTGCGGCAGCAGTTTATTTCTTCCTGGTGCCGAGCCATACCTCTGTAAGCAGTATCTCCGGTCTTGGTATCGTGTTATCAAACTTTGTACCTTTACCATTGTCTGCAATCACCATGATTTTGAATGTGGTACTTCTGATCATTGGCTTCATCACCTGCGGACGCGAATTTGGCGTAAAAACGGTTTACACCAGTATCGTTCTGCCCCTGTTTCTAGGACTATTTGAGAAAGTATTCCCGGATTTTGGCTCTATGACCAACAGTCAGGAACTGGATGTGCTGTGCTATATTCTGGTAGTTAGTGTAGGACTGAGCATTCTTTTTAACAGAAATGCATCCTCAGGCGGACTGGATATTGTGGCAAAGATCATGAACAAATATCTTCACATGGAACTGGGAAAAGCAATGTCTCTTTCCGGTATGTGCGTGGCTCTTTCAGCAGCGCTTGTATATGATAAGAAGACAGTGGTGCTGAGTATTCTCGGAACATACTTTAATGGTATGGTCCTGGATCACTTTATCTTTGACCATAATATTAAACGTCGTGTCTGCGTCATCACTCAGAAAGAGGAAGAACTGCGTAAATTCATTATCGAAGATCTGCACAGCGGAGCGACGATCTATGAAGCGACAGGTGCCTATAATATGAAGAAACGCAATGAGATCATCACGATCGTAGACAAAACAGAATATCAGAAGCTGATGGCTTACATCAATCATGAAGATCCAAAGGCCTTTGTGACGGTTTACAATGTATCGGATATGCGCTATCAGCCAAAGCTGTGAGAAATATTATGGCAGGAAAGCTGTGGGTATGATAGAATAGCAGGGTGATTTTATAACCATAAAGAGATTATGCTAGAAAGAGGATGAAAGATGAGAAAAGGAAAAGGAATTGCCTTGCTTCCCATTGGTGTATTTCTTGTATTATACCTTGGACTGGGCATTTTGTTTGAGTATGTGATGGAAATCCCCATGGGATTTTATAATGTGCCGATCGTAGTAGCATTTCTGGCTGCAATCCTGGTTGCCTGTCTGCAGAACAGAGCACTGGATTTTGATAAGAAACTGGAAATCATGGCACAGGGAGTTGGGGACAAAAATATCATCACCATGCTTCTGATCTTCCTTGCAGCCGGATCTTTTGTAGGAGTTGTGGGAAGAAGCAGTGCTGAGAGTGTTGCATATTGTATGCTGAGCCTGATACCTGCCAGATTTTCAGTATCTGTGCTGTTTATAGTTGCCTGTTTTGTGTCTGTGGCCATGGGAACCTCTGTGGGAACCATTACCCTACTGACACCGATCGCAGCAGCAGTTTCCACAGCATCAGGATTTGATCTGGCATTTTGTGTGGCTTCTGTTATGGGTGGAGCTATGTTTGGAGACAATCTTTCTTTTATTTCAGATACGACGATTGCTGCATGTAATGGTCAGGGATGTGAGATGAAAGACAAATTCAGGGAAAACTTCTGGATCGCTCTTCCAGCAGCTGTTGCCACGCTGATTTTAATTCTGATCCTGTCATTTCAGACAGAAATCCAGGGCCGTGTGATCCAGCCCTATCATCTGACACAGGTAATACCATATGTGCTGGTATTAATCGGAGGAATTGTTGGAATCAATGTGTTTGTGGTATTGCTGACAGGAATCGTATCCGGAGCATTTATCATGCTGATCGGAGGACATACCACACCTGTAGAGATCCTGAAAAATATGGGATCCGGTGTATCCGGAATGTTTGAGACCTGTATGGTGGCAATCCTGGTAGCTGCCATGTGTGCGCTGATACGTGAGTATGGTGGATTCGATGCGCTTCTTGGCTGGATCCATAAAATTTTCCGCGGAAAGAAGGGCGGACAGCTTGGAATGGGACTTCTGGTAGGAACTATGGATATTGCCACTGCCAATAATACAGTGGCGATCGTAATGGCAAACCCTATCGCAAAGGAAATGGCAGAGGAGTATGGGATTACACCGAGAAAGACAGCTTCCATACTGGACACTTTTTCCTGTGTTTTCCAGGGAGTGATTCCATATGGTGCACAGATGCTGGTTGCAATCTCAGCAGTGAACGAGCTGGGTGGTGAGATTTCTACATTTCAGATCATGCCGAAATTATTTTATCCCATGTTATTGCTGCTCAGCTCTCTGATCACAATTATGAGAGGTTCAGACCGTACAGGAGCTTAAAAGATTCCCCCTGCCGGAAGCTATATTTTTTTCAATTTCTCTCAAAAAATACTTGACCTTCCTCCTTGTGGAAGCAGTATAAAGAAAGCACAGACAGGGCAGTAGAGCAGCGGATTAGCTGTATCTGCTGTCAGGAAAGCAAGAGGTAGCAGTATGAAGATCAAACAGGTGGAAGAGCTGGTAGGCATCACCAGAAAGAATATCCGTTTTTATGAAGAGCAGGGCCTCCTGAATGTGGAGCGTGCAGAGAACGGATACCGGGAATATCATAGGGCAGACATTGCCAGACTTCAGGAAATCAAATTATTCCGGAAGATGGATATTTCCATAGAAGAGATGAGAGCTCTTTTTGAAAAGAGGAAAAGCCTGCAGTTTTGTCTGGAACAGCACCTGGGAGAACTGGAACGCCGCAGGGAGGGCCTTGTGAAAATGCAGGAAATGTGTGAGCGCCTGATTGCAGAGCATCAGTCCCTGGATACCTTGAATGCCGAGAACTGTCTGGAAGAAATCGAGCAGATGGAGAAAGAGGGTGCAAGGTTTATGGATATAAAGAAAACAGATATCCGTAAGAAAAGAAGGACAGGAGCGATCATTGGAGCAGTAGTCATGATCCTGTTTATGGGATTTGTGATAGGGCTTATGCTGTGGGCCAATACACAAGATCCCATACCGACCGGACTGCTGATATTTCTGATCGCCATACCGGTTGTGATCATCGGAGGAATCCTGGCAGCACTTGCAGGACGCATGAAAGAGATTGAAGGAGGAGAAGAGGATGAAGCTTCTAAGTATTGAATACATTC
>NZ_JBQHWS010000009.1:0-64101 GCF_052063845.1 Blautia sp. HCP3S3_D9 | reverse complement strand
ATTATTTATCAATCGTTCAAAAAGCGGAAAGATTATTCAGCGCTGTGAAGAGCGATCAGCTTCTGCAGATATTCAAATCTAGCCTTAGCCTCAGCCTCATTCTTAGCAAACAGTCTTGCAGCCTTCTCAGGATTCTGACGTTTCAGAGAGTTGTAACGAACCTCACCGTCAAGGAATGCCTGATATTCTTCCATACTTGGAGCCTTGGAATCAAGTGAGAACTTGTTTCCTTCTGCTGCAGGATTGAATCTGAAGTTGTGCCAGTATCCAACCTTAACTGCTAATTCTTCCTCTGTCTGAGCTTTTGCCATACCTTTCTTAATACCATGGTTGATACATGGAGCATAAGCGATGATCAGAGATGGTCCCGGATAAGCCTCAGCCTCTGCAATTGCTTTTACAGTCTGGTTGAAGTCAGCACCCATGGAAATCTGAGCAACGTATACATAGCCATAGCTCATAGCGATGGAAGCCATATCTTTCTTCTTAGTCTCTTTACCGCCTGCAGCGAACTGAGCGATAGCACCTGTAGGTGTAGACTTAGAAGACTGTCCGCCTGTGTTAGAATAAACCTCTGTATCGAATACCATAACGTTGATGTCACGTCCACTTGCGAGAACATGGTCAACACCACCGAATCCGATATCGTAAGCCCATCCGTCACCACCGAAGATCCACTGGGATTTCTTAGCGAGGAAGTCTTTCTGAGCAAGGATTTCTTTCGCTTTGTCACATCCGCAAGCTTCAAGAGCTGCAACAAGTTTGTCTGTAGCAGCGCCGTTTGTAGCACCTACAGAGAATGTATCCAGCCATTCCTGACCAGCTGCTTTAACGTCTTCGTTTGTTCCGTTAGCAACAACGTCTTCAACTTTTGCTTTTAAACCATCACGGATAGCTCTCTGAGCAAGAAGCATACCATAACCAAACTCAGCGTTATCTTCGAACAGAGAGTTAGACCATGCAGGACCCTGTCCTTTAGCGTTTACTGTGTATGGTGTAGATGGTGAGGAGTTACCCCAGATAGAGGAGCATCCTGTTGCGTTTGCGATATACATTCTGTCACCGAACAGCTGAGTGATCAGTTTAGCGTATGGTGTTTCACCACATCCTGCACAAGCTCCTGAGAACTCAAGCAGAGGCTGTTTGAACTGGCTGCCTTTAACAGTTGCTTCTTTAAATTTAGCGATAACATCTTCTTTAACCGGCAGTTTCACTGTGTAATCAAAGTATTTCTGCTCGTCTGCGCTTGCTTCAAGGTTTTCCATAGCGAGTGCTTTCGCACCTTTCTTACCTGGGCAAACGTTTACACAAGAACCACATCCTGTACAGTCAAGTGCGGATACAGCCATTGTGAATTTATATTCTTTCATACCTGTCAGAGGTAATGTCTTCATTCCTTCTGGAGCGTTAGCAGCTTCTTCTTCTGTAAGAGCTACCGGACGGATAACTGCATGTGGGCAGACATAAGAACATCTGTTACACTGGATACAGTTCTCTGGGTTCCATACTGGAACGTTTACAGCGATACCACGTTTCTCATATGCAGCTGCACCTGATGGTGTAGTACCGTCTACATAATCTTTGAATGCAGATACAGGTAAGGAGTTACCTTCCTGAGCATTAACTTTAGCCTGAATATTGTTAACAAAATCAACAACGTCCTGACGTCCTTCTGTTGCATGAGTCATATGAAGACCTTCGTCCTCAGCGTTCTTCCAGCTCTCTGGTACCTGGATCTCAACAACCTGTTTAGCACCAGCATCGATAGCTGCCCAGTTCTTCTGTACCACATCATCACCCTTACGTCCGTATGTTGCTTTAGCAGCAGCTTTCATAAGGTCGATTGCCTGATCTTCCGGAATGATTCCTGTAAGTTTGAAGAATGCAGACTGAAGGATTGTGTTGATACGTGTTGGTCCCATGCCAGTTTCAATACCGATCTTAACACCATCGATTGTGTAGAATTTGATATTATGGTTAGCGATGAAAGCTTTAACCTGTCCTGGTAAATGTTTCTCAAGACCTTCCATATCCCATGCACAGTTAAGGAGAAATGTACCGCCATCAACAAGTTCCTGAACCATGTTGTATTTATTTACGTAGGATGGATTATGACATGCTACGAAGTTTGCTTTGTGGATCAGGTATGTGGATTTGATCGGTTTCTTACCGAAACGTAAGTGGGACATTGTAACACCACCGGACTTCTTGGAGTCATAATCAAAGTAAGCCTGTGCGTACATGTCTGTGTTATCACCGATGATCTTGATGGAGTTCTTGTTGGCACCTACAGTACCATCAGCTCCCAGACCCCAGAATTTACAGTTTGTTGTTCCTTCAGGAGTTGTTACGATCGGAGCACCTGTCTCAAGGGAAAGGTTAGTAACATCATCAACGATACCGATTGTGAATTTCTCTTTAGCAGTGTTTTCATAAACAGCTACGATCTGTGCAGGTGTAGTATCCTTGGAACCTAAACCATAACGTCCGGAGAATACTTTTACACCGTCGAATTTGCTGCCTTTTAATGCTGCTACAACGTCAAGGTACAGAGGCTCGCCAAGTGCACCTGGCTCTTTAGTTCTGTCAAGAACTGTGATCTGTTTTACAGAATCCGGAATTGCATCGATAAGTGCCTGTGCGCAGAATGGTCTGTAAAGACGAACTTTAACAACACCGACTTTCTTTCCTGCTGCTGCAAGGTAGTCGATTGTTTCTTCGATTGTATCGTTTACAGATCCCATAGCAACGATTACGTGATCTGCATCAGCAGCTCCGTAGTAGTTGAATAATTTGTAATCTGTACCGATCTTAGCGTTAACTTTGTCCATGTATTCCTGTACTACTGCCGGAAGAGCATCGTAGTATGGGTTACATGCTTCTCTTGCCTGGAAGAAGATGTCAGGGTTCTGAGCGGAACCTCTCTGACATGGGTGATTCGGATTAAGAGCATGGTTACGGAATGCAGCGATTGCATCCATATCTGCCATATCCTTCAAATCTTCATAATCCCATGTCTCGATCTTCTGGATCTCGTGAGATGTACGGAATCCATCGAAGAAGTTGATGAATGGAACTTTACCTTTGATTGCTGCAAGGTGAGCAACAGGTGTTAAGTCCATAACTTCCTGTACGGAAGATTCGCAGAGCATTGCACATCCGGTCTGACGACAGGCCATAACGTCTGAATGATCACCGAAGATTGAAAGTGCGTGAGAAGCAAGTGCACGTGCAGATACATTGAATACTGCAGGTAACTGCTCACCAGCGATTTTGTAAAGGTTCGGGATCATAAGTAACAGACCCTGAGATGCTGTATAAGTTGTTGTTAAAGCACCTGCTGCCAGAGATCCGTGTACAGCACCTGCTGCACCAGCCTCAGACTGCATTTCAGTTACCTGAACTTCCTGTCCGAAAATGTTCTTTCTTCCCTGGGTTGCCCATTCATCTGTTGCTTCCGCCATAACAGATGAAGGAGTGATCGGGTAAATAGCGGCTACATCTGAGTATGCATATGAAGCATGAGCAGCTGCATGGTTACCATCCATGGTTTTCATCTTTCTTGCCATAGTTTGTTTTTCCTCCTTAAAGGTTGATGAAAATTAATTATTTATTTTAAGACGTAAGTAAGGTACGCCTCAAATTTCATTGTAGATTATAACATAATCTTTCGGTTGTGTCCAATTTGTTTTGGCATATTTTGTATCTTATGAAGTACAAAACCGGGATTTTCTACTATTTTAAAGTAAAATGTGCACATTTTTGCAAGTTAAATATAGCTAACTTTATAAAGATGTACCAAATTTCAGACACTTTATTAATTACGGCACTTTACTGCAATATTACTGCACCATAATAGCATTTTCATAAATCGTATCATTATAAAAAGGAGGCCTTACGCCTCCTCCATGATCTGCTGTATTGTTTTTCTCTTTAAAAGATTCACCAGTTCCTTCTGTACAGACACCAGTTCCCTATGTACCAGACACGGAATACCATCCTGTCCATCCCTGGCGCAGTTGTACTTCGGATCCAGACATTCGATGATAAACATCTCCGGATCAATAGCTGAATAAATATCATACAATGTCAGTTCATCCAGTCCCTTATCCAGGGAGTAACCCCCATGTACACCTCTGTATCCCTTTACGATCTTTGCCTTCTGCAGCTTCTTCAGAATCTTATAAGCAAAAGGTGCTGTTACCGATTCTTTCTCGCAGATGTCTGATACACTTAGTCTGCTCTCTCCCCAAAGCGCACGCACCACCCTCACTGCGTAATCACACTCTCTTGTAATAAACATAGTCTTTGCAACCTCTCTAAATTATTATCCGTTGCTGTCCATACGCCACAGCTGCGCCTGAAACGAAATAAACAGTAACAATATTTTCATCAAATCAATGCCTCGTATTTGTGTCGGTAAGAGGCTATATTTATTTTATATTATAGCAGTGCTTCTTTTTTTTGTAAATAAAAGAACTCAAAAAAGCAAAAAACAGTTGCAAATTTCCCAATTTACGGTACAATGATAAGCGTTGTAAATAATATAATAGGAAATAATACAAATCAAATGATTTCATGAAAAAACGAGGTATAATATGATTT
Organism: Blautia sp. HCP3S3_D9; assembly: GCF_052063845.1. Classification (NCBI taxonomy): domain Bacteria; kingdom Bacillati; phylum Bacillota; class Clostridia; order Lachnospirales; family Lachnospiraceae; genus Blautia; species Blautia sp. HCP3S3_D9. Next base: position 59,496 of record NZ_JBQHWS010000009.1, on the reverse strand, counting down.
CAGCAAACAATATTACTTTGCGCGTAGGTAAAAAAGCGCTCTTCGAAGATGTAAATATCAAATTTACAGAAGGTAACTGCTACGGTCTCATCGGTGCAAACGGTGCCGGTAAGTCTACATTCCTTAAGATCCTCTCCGGACAGTTAGAGCCTACCAACGGTGACGTTGTCATCACACCAGGCCAGCGTCTTTCTTTCCTGCAGCAGGACCACTTCAAATATGATGCATACACTGTTCTGGATACTGTTATCATGGGTAACCAGAGACTGTATGAGATCATGAAAGAAAAAGATGCTATCTATGCAAAAGAAGATTTCACAGACGAAGACGGTATCCGCGCCAGCGAACTGGAAGGCGAATTTGCAGAGATGAACGGATGGGAAGCAGAATCTGATGCCGCTACTCTTCTGAATGGTCTTGGAATCGAAACAGAATTACATTATGCTCAGATGGCAGACCTTACAGGTAGCCAGAAAGTCAAAGTTCTTCTTGCACAAGCACTGTTCGGAAACCCGGACATCCTTCTTCTCGACGAGCCGACTAACCACCTTGACCTGCCGGCGATCGAATGGCTTGAGGAATTCCTGATCAACTTCGACAATACAGTCATCGTTGTATCCCATGACCGTTACTTCTTAAATAAAGTATGTACTCATACAGCAGACATTGACTACGGCAAGATTCAGCTCTATGCCGGAAACTACGACTTCTGGTTTGAGTCCAGCCAGCTCCTCATCAAACAGATGAAGGAAGCCAACAAGAAAAAAGAAGAGAAGATCAAAGAACTTCAGGAATTTATTTCCCGATTCAGTGCCAACGCTTCCAAGTCCAAACAGGCGACTTCCCGTAAACGTGCCCTGGAAAAGATCCAGCTTGACGATATGCGTCCGTCCAGCCGTAAATACCCATACATCGACTTCCGTCCAAACCGTGAGATTGGAAACGAAGTCCTTATGGTAGAAAATCTCTCCAAGACCATCGATGGTGTAAAGGTTCTGGATAATATCTCCTTCACACTCGGACATGATGACAAAGTAGCTTTCGTTGGTGCTAATGAGCAGGCGATCACTACTCTGTTCAAAATCCTTGTTGGCGAAATGGAACCGGATGAAGGAAATTATAAATGGGGTGTTACTACTTCCCAGGCATATTTCCCTAAGGACAATACCGCAGAATTCGATAACGACCTTACTATTACAGACTGGCTGACACAGTATTCTGAGATTAAAGATGCAACTTATGTTCGTGGATTCCTTGGACGTATGCTTTTCCCTGGAGAAGACGGTATCAAACGTGTACGTGTTCTCTCCGGTGGTGAGAAGGTTCGCTGTCTTCTCTCCAAGATGATGATCTCCGGTGCAAATATCCTCATTCTTGATGAGCCTACCAACCACCTTGACATGGAAAGCATCACAGCATTAAACAATGGACTGATCAAATTCCCGGGTGTTATTCTTTTCACCTCCCATGACCATCAGTTCGTACAGACAACAGCTAACCGTATCATGGAAATCCTGCCAAACGGAACCATGATCGACAAGATCACTACTTACGATGAATATCTGGCAAGTGATGAGATGGCTAAGAAACGTCACGTATTCGAGATCAACGAAGAGGACGCTTCCGATAACTAAAGAATAAAATAACAGGGTACGGCTTAGCCGTACCCTGTTATTTTATTCTGTCTTCATGATAATATCCGCCAGCTTTCCGCCTGTCACCTTAAGCAGATCAGCAAGGGGAACCTTCAGTGTCAGTCCGATACGGCCGCCACTCACATAAATCTCTTCAAATTCTCCTGCAGATGCATCAAACACAACAGGATAAGGTTTCTTCATTCCCAGCGGACTGCAGCCGCCTCTCACATATCCGGTAATCTTTGTGATATCCTTTACATGAATCATGTCCACTGTCTTCTCACCGACAGCCTTTGCAGCCGCCTTACGGTCAACTTCCTTTTCAATCGGAACTACAAATACGAAATAACCGCCGCTCTTTCCCTCCATTACCAGAGTCTTAAAAGACTGGTCATAGGGAGCACCAATCTTATCCGCACTGTGGATCCCGTCAATAAATTCATCACATTCATAGGAGAACGCCTCATATTTAACCTTCTGTCTGTCCAGCATTCTCATTGCATTTGTCTTAGCTTCTTTTGCCATTTTTTCTCGCCTGTCCTTTCTGTCCTCTGGCATATATTGATTCCTCCATGTCTCTGTCCTGAGACTGCTCAAAACTCTGGTCTTGTCTCAGGTCCTGATTTCGCCTGTAAATCTGCTCAGTGCTTTCTTCATCAACCGTTTCTTCATCCTCTTCATCAGAAACCGGTTTGTTGATAGCAAACTGAATCAGCATACCCAGAACTGCAAATCCCACACTCATTCCCAGTCCATAGGGAATATCTGCCAGATTTCCAAGCTGTGCAAGGGAAACCCCTGCCATAATACCACCGATCAGACTTGTAGCCACGATCAGCACTTCCCTGCAGTATTTCACCGCCATGGAACCAAGAGCTACGCCGATCAGAATACATGCAAAAAATACTGCGGAGCTGGTAGGATGCAGGAAATAAATACTGGCCGCCCAGCCGATACCTGCTGCCAGGATAAACACACCTGCCTTATAGATCAGAAATGCAATCACTGCGAACACAACTCCTGCCGCCAGTGCTGCGATCAGCATTGTTGATTTCTCCTGTATTCCCATTGTATGTACAACCACCAGCGCAAGGCCGCCGCCTACCAGAAAACCTCCCAGCATCATCCAGAAACGCAGAAGCCTGTATCCCAGAATACAGTTCAGCACTCCAAACACAAGGATCACTGCAAATATTACCATCATAAAACGATTCACCAGATCTGAATCCATAAAACTCCCGGCAATACTCAACGCATTTCCAAATATATCTGTCATATTAACCATAATCTTCAGTCACTCCTTTTAGTTATATATTTATAGCTTTCCTCATCATCAACTGACACATCTGAACTAAACCTGTCAGAACATGAAGTATAAGGTCTTCATATTGTCGATCACGCCGTAATGATAGGAAATCTGTGACAGCCCATGGACTTCCATATAATATTTTGCGATATCCTGGATATGATTACTGTCGATCAGATCCATATATGCCTCATCATAAGCTCCCTGGCTGCCAAACTTAAAGCGTACCACCGCAGCATCACTGTCAATGCGCAGTCTGCACAGGTCATATACACTGTTCCAGTCATAGGTATCAAAACAGGCGCCGTTTCTTACATAAAAATTCATGTCAGTCGCTGTACATGCAGGAACAGAAAACTCATCAGAGGCCGTATAATTCTCCTCGTACTCCTGGGGAAACGGACACAGATAATCATAAATCGTTGTCTTATGTTCTGCCAGCAGCGTGGCATCACCCTCCAGAAAGTCCGGCTGGTCCCCATTGGTGGCATCCACATAATAATACTGTCCGTTCAGCTCTACAATTTTCCAGGCATGTCCCTGGGTACTGTTTGCAGCATCACCCTCCACATAAATACAGGGAATATCCAGACGCTCCAGCAGATACTGCACTGCTCCCGCATAGCCCGCACATACAGCCTGTTTCTTCCAGAAAGCTCCCGCTATACTCTGGTCATCATCAGAGATCACATATTTAGTATTGTCTATGACATAAGTATAAACAGTCATCACCTTCGTATAATCATCAGCACCATCCGGGACCTGCGATAACACCTCCTGATAGGCATTCTCCATAGCCTGCGTAATCTCCTGTCTCTGCTCCTCTGTATAAGTATATCCCGGAGAAAACTGGCAGTAATCCCTGCCTGAATAAGTTGTCTTATAAACTTTCTCCCGGTTATGTACCCAGAACAGCTCCGGATGATCCTTCAGCACTGCATGATACACTCTGTCTATCTCATTATCTCCCGAGAGAGACAGATAAAATTTATCCTCAAAGCTTCTGATCCCCTCCAAGATCTCACGGTAGCCTCTCTGTTCATCTTCATTAAGAAGGCCGAAATAATACTCCTGATGTCCTTCATCCGTCTGCGCTGCCTCCTGCTTCTTAAGAGTCCTTACTTCCCCTGGTTCCTGCAAAGCTCTCCCGCCGATGATCAGCCCACCGGCCAGAAGCACCACCACAGGCACCATAAGAATCAGACGCAGCCCGGAAAATCTCTTTTTGCTCATTCAATAATCCTTCTTGGTTATTATTCTATAAGTCTGATATTACATTACTATTGCATTCTGTTTTGTCACATTTAGAACTGTTATTCTAATGTATCTTATTATAGCCCAGAACACTTCTCCTTGTAAACCGATAAAAGTAAGTTAACACTATTTTATAATGAAAATTGTCCTTCTTACAAGATAAACATTGCATATTTCCAGTTAAAGAGATACACTAAAAAGTAAGTATAACTGCTCTGTATCCCATCAGGCAACAGGATATCGGACAGATATATACAAGTAACATATTGAGGGAGTATTGTAATAAATGAGCATCAAAATACCTATAGAAACTTCTGCCAGACATCTGCACATCTCGCAGGAAGATTTTGAAAAATTATTCGGAGAGGGAAGCAAACCACATTTTATCAAAGAATTAAGCCAGCCCGGACAATATCTGTGCCAGGAACGAGTGACTGTCAAAGGACCGAAAGGTACTTTCGAAAACATGGCACTTCTCGGTCCTTTCCGCAGCGACACGCAGGTAGAAATGTCCCTTACAGACACCAGAAAACTGGGGATTCAAAGCGTAATACGCCAGTCCGGTGATATCGAAGGAACTCCCGGCTGTATTTTATCCGGTCCATGCGGGGATATCGAAATCCCCAGAGGTGTCATCGTAGCCAAACGCCACATCCACATGACTCCAGATGAAGCACTTGCCCTGCATATCAAAGACAACGATGAAGTATTCGTCCTGACCAAAAGCTATGGACGAGCACTTATCTACGCAGATGTAGTAGTCAGAGTCCACAGAAATTATCACCTGGCAATGCACGTAGACACTGATGAAGCCAACGCATTCAACAGTGATACAGAACCTTACGGCGTGATCGTCAGATTCTTTGACAGCAACTTCAACACAGATAAGTGGATAGAAGACGAACTGTCAGGGATACGCAGGTAAAATCCGACTTACCCGGCTAAAATAACAGGCAGATATAAAAAGGTTCCACAGTAACATTCAGTTGATGATACTGCGGAACCAATTTTAATGCGTTTCAGCCAGCCATTCTTTAATTGTTTTTTCTGTTTCACCAAGGATTCTTGCTATCCTTTCTACGAATTCTCCTTCCTGCGCAAGCGAAATGGCTATGCTTTTTACCTTTTTTAATTCACCCTGCTTTTCACCTCGCTTTTCGCCAATCTTTTCATAAGTTGCCTGCAATTTCTTTTCTTCTTCCTCTTTGTCATACTCAAATATACTCATGGTAAGAACATACTGCTCTTTTCCAAATTGTTCAGAACTCCTGCTTTTCTAATTTAATTGGAATCAAAAGCATGGATTTCTGAAATGAATTTAGAATATAAGACGGCAAAATGCCCTGAAACTTAAGAGAAATATGCTTTGGTTTTATACTAGCATGCTTCTTCAGTAGTTTCAAGGCATTTTTGTAAAAATCGTCAGATATCAAAAGCCCCGGACTGGGGTAGCTGTGCTGTACCAGTCTGTGGCTTTTTTGTAACCTGCCTATCTTCTGTCTGCACCGCTTTCCTTATAGTAGCGTTCCTTACTCTGATACATTCTTGCATCTGCAGCTTTTGAGATTTCATATGCACTACCCCAGTTTCTCTCTGTGCTGAAAACCCATCCGTACGAAACAGTCATTGAATCAACAAGCTTTCCATGCCAGTTTGCCACATTGGAGTCGAAGCCATGTATCAGTTCTTCCACCTGGCTTGTATTCTCTGTAATGATAACAGCAAATTCATCCCCACCAATTCTGTATACCTTTCCATACTCATGAAAGCTGTCTCTCATGCAATCTGCCGCTGCGCATATAAGTTCGTCTCCTGCCATATGGCCATAAGAATCATTTGCCTGTTTTAATCCGTTCAGATCTGCAGAAATGTATACCCATTCCTCACTAAGATTAAGCTTTTTCATATCATTTTCATAGGCATGTCTGTTTAAACATCTGGTAAGCGCATCCGTATTTGAGGTGTATATCAGTTTTTCTTTTTGCAGTCTTTCTTCTATCACTTTGGAAAACATATAGGTTATACAGCAGGATGCCAGTACCAAATATACGCCTACTATAAAAAAAGCAATCATGTCACTCTGCTGATAAAATGAATCCTCTACAGTTACAATGACAATATAGTTATCATTCTGGTGCATCATGCATCTGCAGTGCTTTCCACCCATTCTGATCTGTATTACAGTCGCATCGTCAGCACTGACATGATCCGATGATATCCCCACATCTTCCAGTTTTTTCCCTAATTTGCTACTGTCCGTGGCTCCTTCTATTACCTGTGTATCCGCATCTGCAACCATAATTTCCATGGCTTTATATACCGGCATTCCGGCAACTACATTGGAAATGTTATTCTGCTTTATTTCATTGAGAAGTCTCTTTGGCTCAATTCCCACCTGGAGCATCTTGGTTCCGTCTTCGTTCCAGGTGATGGCATACATCATTTTCTTTCCCTCTGCAGTATTGGGAGTAACATCCTGGCACATGGTCAGCGATTTATCCTTAAGCATAGGCTTAAAATACTCCATCTGCGCACCGGAATCAAAATTATAGCCAAAATGCTTGGGCGCAGAACCACTGTAAATAGTTCCCTGATCATCAAACAGATGTATCTCATCAACGGCCATTAATTTTGCTATTTTCTGCAGCTCATTCACATCATATTCTATCGCCGGATCAGCATCAATCATATATGACACAGCTTTAGCCCTTACAATATAATCGTCCTTTAACGATTCGATCAGCTCGTTCCTGCTCTCATCATTTTTATCAAGCACAGTAATCACACGATCAAGAAGCACCTTTGATGTTCTATGGGCATTTTTGTCATTAACATATTTCAAAATGCTCGCTTCAAGGAGTAAGGCAACCACAATTATCATAATAGATAAAATTATAATTTTTTTCTTCTTCATATTTCCCGTTCCTTTGTCAGATATGTGCTTTTAGTGTAGCAAACGGCAGACGGGATGTCAACCTGGGAATCGTGCGCAAACGTCAGAATCATTGTACAACCTTTACAAATTCGCCCATTATCATTGCTATTTTTTGGTAAAAAGAGTATACTTTGAAATACTAAACATCAGGAGTACAAAATTATGAACACACACTCATCCGGATATTACAGCATAGACAAAGACTATAATATCCTAAGCTATAACGACACTGCCAAACAACTGTACCCCCATCTCCAGCTGGGAGTAAAATGCTATAAGGCACTTATGGGGCTTGATTCCCCATGCCCACCCTGCCCTGTAGCACTGGGGATACAGGGGCCAAAGACTTACCTGGATCCGATTCGTCATATTTATGAGACAGTTGATGCAGTAGAGACTGTACAGCCCGACGGCAGCAGAGGACATGCACTTGTATTCAGCACAGTAGCTGAAGGAGAAAGCCTGTCAAAGTCCATTCCCACAGGCGAGAACTCTCTCCGTCTGCTGGGTGCCATCAACCTGCTTGCTTCTGACTACATGTCTGTTTATGGCGTAAACCGGGAAACCGGGAAAATCTCCGTATATCGTTCCAGATTTACTGATGCTTTTGCGGATCTCGATATTAAAGATAATTCAGACTATAAGCTGTCATTTGATTTTCTCATCCAGAAATACATTCATCCGGATGAGCGTTCCTATGTGTCCAGACACCTGAATTATAAAACCCTGCTGGAAAGACTCTCTCAGGAAGCCTCTTTCAAATTCCATTTCAGGCTTGTCACAGATGCTGATTGATATGCAGGCACAGAAAAACGGCATTGATTTCACCGTTCATATCGCACCGGAGATATACAAACACCCCTTTGTATATGGAAGCCCTCTGCACCTCCGCCGTGCCATGATGAATATTTACAGTAACTGTATCAAATACAACAGAGAGAATGGGGCAATCCATACGGAGGTTGATGCTCTCCCTTCCCATGATCATAAACTGGTCTTCAGATGGACGATCTCTGATACGGGAATCGGCATCAGCAGAGAATATCTGGAGAAGATCTTTGAACCGTTTACTCAGGAGAACGTAGATGCTCGAAGTGTATATCATGGCACCGGACTGGGTATGAGCATTGCCAAAGCATTATTTGAGCAGATGGGTGGTAGCATTGAAATTACCAGTACTCCGGGTATCGGAAGTACTTTTGTGATCACTCTGCCTTTTGAAGAGGCAGAAGAAAGGGATATCTCTTCTGAGACAGAATCTGAGCGAAACTCCATTCAGGGCATAAAAATCCTGCTGGCAGAGGATAATGAAATAAACAGAGAGGTGGCACAGGTACTCCTTGAAGAAGAAGGGGCTGTAGTAACTGCAGTATCCAATGGAAGGGAAGCTGTAAAACTTTTCTCCCGTCACCCTGAGGGGACATTTGATGTGATACTTATGGATATTATGATGCCTCTGATGAATGGATACGAAGCCACACGCCAGATCCGGAAGCTTGACCGGACGGATGCTTCTTCCATTCCCATCATTGCACTGACCGCCAATGCTTTTGCAGAAGATGTCCGCCATGCACTGGACTGTGGTATGAACGCACATCTGGCCAAACCGCTGGATGTGGAAAAAATGATCCATACGATTGCCTTGTATCTGTAAAGAAATATTTTTTCTGCAAATATTGCACAGTAACAGATTCTGTGCTATCATGCTAAAAAAGCTTAAGGGGTAAAGTAGTGTATATTTTACTCCTGGCATAACTATTATTTACAGGTATAATATATGCAAAGAAAAGATAAAGGTTTTACCCTGATTGAACTTGTAGTTGTGATTGCAATCCTGGCGATTCTTATCGGACTTCTGGTGCCTTCTTACACAAAATATGTGGAACAAAGCCGCGAATCAACGGATCTGGCAAATGTTCGCGCTGCGTATGATGAAATGATGGCAGCTATAAATCCGGATGGCGAAGATCCCCAAACTGCGACGCAAACAGTTCAGCTGAAACAGAAAATAAATGACTGGCAGTCCGCAAAAACTATAACTATCGCCGGGATTTCCCACACTGTAGGTGAGAGTGATACTGCAAACTGGGCAGGAACTCTGGGTGCTGATGGACAATGTGTTGTTTCCCTTAATGCTGATAACAGTGTGAAATTTACATGGTCAGGTGGAAAAGGGAGTGGTGTGAAAATACATTTGTTTAAGTCTTTTTATGTTTAAATATAGCAGATTCGATCGTGCAGTTTTTGAATGTACTCATTTACAGTTTTTATAAAAAACAGAAAGCCACGACATGGGGTGCGCCTCCAAACATGTCGTGGTTTATCAAAAAAAGTCTTATTATATTATATAAGTATTGTATAAGTTTTGGCAGCAAAATCAAGTAACTTTTCGCTACCTGCCTATCTTTTATCTGAACCGCTTTCATTATAATAGCGTTCTTTGCTCTCATACATCCTCGCATCCGCAACTTTTGAAATTTCATATACACTATCCCAATTTCTCTCTGTGCTGAAAACCCATCCGTATGAGACAGTCATTGAATCAACAAACTCACCATGCCAGTTTGCCACATTGAAATCGAAGCTACGCAGAACATCGTGAAACTGATCTGTATTCTCTGTAATGATAACAGCAAACTCATCTCCACCGATTCTATATACCTTCCCATACTTATGAAAGCTGTCTCTCATGCAATCTGCCGCTGCGCATATAAGTTCATCTCCTGCCGCATGGCCATAAGAATCATTTGCCCGTTTTAATCCATTCAGATCTACAGAAATGTATACCCACTCATCGCTAAGCCTAAGTTCTTTTATATCATTTTCATATGCGCGCCTGTTAAAACATCTGGTAAGCTCATCTGTATTTGACGTGTATATCAGTTTTTCTTTCTCTAATCTTTCTTTTATGACTTTCGAAAACATATATGTTATACAACAGGATGCCAATACCAGATATGTACCTACTATGAGAATAGCAATAATACCGCCTTGCAAATAAAATGAGTCCTCTACTGTTACAATAACAATATATTTATCATCCTGCCGCATCACGTATCTGCAAGGTTTTCCGTCCACTTTGATATGTTTTGCAGCTGTGCTATCACTACTGACACGATCCGATGAATCCGATGATATCCCTATATCTTCAAGCTTTTTACCTGTTTTACTACTGTCTGTAGCTCCCTCGATAACCTGTGTATCCACATCTGCGACAACAATTTCCATGTCTTTATATACCGGCATTCCCGCTACTACATTAGAAATGTTATTCTGTTTTATCTCATTGAGAAGTCTCTTGGGCTCAATCCCCACCTGGATCATCTTCGTCCCGTCTTCATTCCAGGTGATCGCATACATCATTTCTTTTGCTTCCGAAGTATTAGGGGTAACATCCTGGCACATTGTCAGCGATTTATCCTCAAGCATCGGCTTAAAATACTCCATCTGTGTACCGGAATTAAAACTATAACTTTTCTCTTCTTCATATTCTCCGTTCCCTTGCCAATTATGCCGTTATATGTAATTTTAGTGTAGCAAATGGCAGATGGGATGTCAACGGGAGGAATGGCATAAAAAAGCTATAGACTGGGTGCTTTCCAGTCTATGACCTGTCTTCCTGCGGGTCTTCAGGGGATTTTTATCAGTTTCTCTCTTCCAGATATTCCAGGCATTCATTCACACCTTTAATACCAAGTTCCTTGCGTACTTTATCCTGAACTTCCACCAGACATTCCAAAAGAAGAGGATTAAATATTCCGCATTCTCCATTCAGGATCATCTCCATTGTCTTTTCATGAGAATATGCTTTCTTATATACCCGGTCACTTACCAGGGCATCATACACATCTGCCAGTGAGACCACCTGGGCAGATATAGGGATTTCTTCTCCCTTCAGGCCATCCGGATATCCTTTTCCATCATAACGTTCATGATGCCAGCGGCATATTTCATAGGCATATTTCATCATCTCTTCATCATGATACATTTCCAGACTGTCAAGCATCCGGGCACCTATGATCGTATGCTGTTTCATAGCTTCAAATTCTTCCTTTGTAAGCTTTCCGGTTTTATTCAGAATTTTTTTATCAATTCCAATCTTACCGATATCATGAAGTGCGGAAGCTGTGGCAATCATATGCTGTTGAGACCAGGAAAAATCGTAATTTTCTGATTTTCGCATCAGTCTCTCCAGCAAAAGCTGCGTCAGAATATTAATATGCAACACATGAAGCCCACTTTCACCATTTCGGAACTCTACAATCTGACTGAGAATCCCGGTCATCATACGGTTGTTTTTCTCTTTTTCATAAATCTGATCTGTTACCAGATGGATCAGACGCCTTTGCTTGGCATAAAGCTTGATCATATTGATAACCCGCTGATATACCACCTTGGTATCAAATGGTCTGCTTATATAATCCGAAGCCCCCAGTTCATAGGCACGACGGATATAACTCTCTGATTCTTCACTGGAAATCATGATCACCGGTATATCCTCGATCCATTTATCTCTGTTCATATAGGCGAGTACTTCAAATCCATCCATTTTGGGCATAATAATATCCAACAGGACCAATGAGATTTCAGTTCCATGCTGCTCCAGCATCTTTAGAGCCTCTTCCCCGTCACAGGCTTCCAGGATCCGGTATTCCTTTCCCAGAATTTCCTTAAGTATCTCGCGGTTCATTTCAGAATCATCAACGACCAGGAGCTTGGGCAGGTTTCTTTTTTCCGTCTCATCTGTATTTTTCTTCTGATTCCACCGAGTCACTACTATATTTTTATGTTCCTTGGCCATATACATAAGTCTGTCTGCTTTGGTGATTGCTTCCTCCAATCTACCATGGGTAAACATAACTCCACCAATGCTCACTGAAAGCTTCAGACGATTAAAACCCGGAATATGCGTCGCATGGATCTTCTCCTGGATCATACGAAGCTTCTGTGAAAAAACTTCCTTCTCAATTCCAGGCAAGATCAACAGAAATTCATCTCCTCCATAGCGCACCAGAATATCCGTACGACGGATATAATGACGAATTACATTCACTACGGTTGTCAGTACCAGGTCTCCTCCATCATGACCATAAGTGTCATTGAACAATTTAAAATCATCCAGATCGATAACTGCAACTCCGGCATTCAAAGACATATTTTTGACTTTTTCCTCAAAATATCTGCGGTTATACGCCCCTGTCAGCACATCCTTATACAGCTTTTCACTATATACAGTCAGCTTTTCCGTCAGTTTTTCATATCCTTCCTCATCCGTCAGTGTGTTTTCGTCCAGCTTTTTCAGCATTTCCATTACATAAGGCTCACTGTCAATCTCCAGATACCTTGCAAATACCTGATACATATCAGAATCAAGAAATTCGATTTTGGATGTTTGTTTCTTTTCATTCAGCGCTTTAATGGAAATACAATTCTCACATCTTTTATCTTTATTCCAGAAAGCATAACACTGGCAAAGATTTTTTCCGCCTGCAAGCTTATTTTCCATTCCGTCAGTCTGCAGATCACTTCCTTTCAGGAGACGGACTACATCAAAAATCTCCCGAAGCACTTCCATTTTATTCTCTGCTTCCTGCATCGTCATTTGTTTCCACTCGATCATTATTCTCAGCCTCTCACGAACAACAATTTTTTCTGCAATATAAACTTGTATTATTATACCACTTACTCATCATGCAGTACAACAATAATATTTTTTCTTTATCTTCTGATGTGCGCCCCTATGTGTTGCAGCCCTTATTTATCGCTGTAATGCCCTTTGCATTGGATTACAATAATTGTTTCATCTGTTATTTCGTAAACCAAACGGTCTTTGAGGTTAATTCGTCTACTCCATTTCTGCCATTGCCTCCAACTCTCGTATAATAAGTTTCCCGAAATCTTCGAACTGCAGATTTCTTTTTCATTATAGTCATTCTGACATTTGTTATCAAAAACAATTGAATTTTCACCACTATATATCCTTACACAAAATCATCCCTCAAATGCCCCTTTCAAGCATTTGAGGGATAAACCGCATTTTTTAATATTATAATATACACCGCCCTTGCATTACGTACTAATTACCGGGTAATGCAACAACCTCTCCATTATTTTAATACGCCGCCTTATAAATCTCCAGCACCTGTTCTTCAGACAGCTGTATGTAATTGTTCTTCAGCAGTCTCTGCTGGGTTTTGATCACATCTCCTGCGAAAACCGGCAGGTCGCTTTCTTTTACACCAAAATTGCGAAGTGGTTCTTTTTTAAGAACCTTATTCATCAATTCATATAATGCTGTCAGTGCCTCACTTTGTGTCACTCCAAGGCACTCTGCAATGATATCTTCCAGATCATTGATCCGGCCTGTCGGCTGGATCTGTTTGTATTTTTCCATTACGTCTTTGAACATCAGCTGATTGGACTGTCCATGTGGAATGTGGTATACGGAACCAAGAGGATAAGCGCATGCATGAACTGCTGCACATCCGGCATAACCGAATCCAAGTCCAGCCCAGTTGGACGCTTTCAGGAAATCTGCCGCATAAGTTTTCCATGCATCGCCGCCACCAGCTTCCACTGATTTCTTCCAACACTGAATAATCGTTTTCAACGCCTCTGTGGAAAAAATCCTTGAGATGCTGCATCCGTTCGGGCTTAAGAAAGATTCCACACTGTGTACCATAGCATCAATGGAAGAAGTTGCAAATATTTTATATGGAAGAGAATCCAGCATGTTTGTGATCATAACTGCCTTATCTGCAAGCATCGCATTGGATGCCAGTCCCATCTTGACTCCTTTGCTTACACGGTTGATCACGGAAATATTGGTAACTTCACTTCCTGTTCCACAGGTTGTCGGAATGATCACTAGAGGATGTACTTTTTTCAGCTTATCTACATTATCATAAAGGTCATCTACCTTATCTTCTTTTCCGGCAACTGCAACAACTTTCGCAATATCTACTACTGTACCGCCACCGATTGCAATGATACGGTTAAATTCTTTCTTCCTCAGTGCATCCAGAATAGCATCTACCATTCCGTCTGTCGGTTCACCTTTTCCATATTTCTCACGGAAAAGTGTCTGCACACCCAGCGAAAGAGGTGCCACATATTTGTCATAAGTATGTTCTCCGCAGAGAACCAGATCCTGCGGTCCCAGATCTGCCTGTGCCGCGTACTGTTCAAATGTATCATATTCTTCTATTTCTGTTTTAATGGTAAATCCTTTCATCAGCTCTTAAGCCCCTTTCTCTAACTTTTCCTCTGTCAGTCCAAATCTGCGTTCTACCAGTTCCTCGATAAACTGAGCCGTTGCATCCCAGCCCAACAGACTGCTGTTAAGCAGGATATCACGGGTATGTCTGTCGCCACATTTCTTGCCTGTAATATACAATAGTCTGCAACCATTCTGGCACTCTCAGAACCACCACTTCCATATTTACAGCCCACTGTGATAACAAAATGTCTGTCCGGATATTTTGCATTCGGAAGTACTGCCGGTGCCCCGTCCACATCTTTCGTCTCATCTACAATAAAGATATCACGACCAAATTCTGCACCGTATTTTCTCTTGGAATAGAAATAGAAAAATACACCAAGTGCCAGCCAGATTCCTACTACGATCCATTCCTGCCATACAAGTGCTGCGGAAAATGATGCCGGAATAATATATAAAAGTGTCATAAATCCGGCCTTTACTACAGCCATTACACCAACAAATCTGCCGGCCTTTACCTTGTATGGTCTCTCCATTTCCGGTTTCTTCTTTCTGAGGATGCAGAATGAAATGGATACAAACATATATGCGATCACACATCCGAAAGACCCTGTAGTTCCCATAGCCCTGTAACTGAATACATGCTCGCCACCGCACTGAGGCATCGCAGATGTAAGTTCCGCATAGGTAAGTCCTACGAAAAAGACCATTACACCAAATGCAATAACCAGTATATCCCAGGCGCCCATTACTTTGTCAAACTTTCGTCTTCCTTTTGATGCAATTAAATGGAATCGGGCAAGTCCTGTGCTTAAGTTAGAAATAACAGTAAATATTCCGCAAGGACCTGCCCGTATTACAATATCAATTTATCAGTTTTTATCCCTCAATTGCCTCTTTTAATGCAGCTTCAAAAATTTCAAGACCTTTTTCCATCTGCTCATCTGTCATTGTGAGCGGTGCAAGAAAACGGATAACGTTGCTTGCTGTTCCACAGCTCTCAAGAAGAAGTCCCTTCTGGATTGCATTCTGGATCAGTTTTCCTGCGATTTCTGTAGCAGGCTCTTTTGTATCTCTGTCTTTGACAAGTTCCAGACCAATCATCGCGCCAAGTCCTCTGACGTCACCGATCACCGGATATTTTGCCTGAAGTTCTTTGTATCGTGCTGTGACAACTTCACCAATATGTCTTGCTTTTCCAGCATAATCGTCACGTTTCACAATGTCCATAACTGCCAGTGCTGAAGCACAGGCAACCGGGTTACCACAGAAAGTACCGCCGATGGTTCCCGCAGGTGCTGCATCCATGATCTCTGCTCTTGCTGTGATCGCAGAAATCGGAAGACCTGCGCCAAGAGATTTGGCTGTTGTAATAATATCCGGTGCTGCACCGGCTTCTGCCCAGTACTCAGATGCATAATATTTACCGGTTCTGCAGTTACCACACTGAACTTCATCTGCGATCATCAGAATTCCGTTCTCATCACAAATCTTACGGACTGCTTTAACCCACTCGATCGGTGCCGGGATAAATCCTCCCTCACCCTGGAACGGCTCTACGATCATGCAGGCGATTTCACTTGCAGGTGCACCTTCATCGAAGATTCTATTCAGTTCATCTACATAGTACTGAATTGCCTCAGCCTCTGCATATCCCTTCGGTGCTCTGTATACATATGGATACGGTGCACGGTAAATACCCGCCGGGAAAGGTCCCATACCGACTGCATATACTTTCTTGGCTGTCAGCGCCATTGTCAGGTTTGTTCTTCCGTGGAAAGCACCTGTAAAACAGATCACTCCACTTCTCTTTGTAAATGCTTTGGCAATCTTGATCGCGTTCTCATCACACTCTGCGCCGGAGTTTGCAAAATAAGTTTTCTTTACCTCTCCTTTGCATGGCATGATTTCATTTAATCTCTCTGCAAGTGTTACATATCCGTCATGTACATACACATTAAAAATAGTATGGAAATATTTCTCTGTCTGTTTCTTTACTGCTTCAATAACTTCCGGGTGGGAATATCCGATATTCAGAACACCAACACCTCCGACCCAGTCAAGGAATTTGTTTCCGTCAAGATCCTCAAACATTGCACCTGCACCCTGTTTGATACAAATTGGATAAGCTTTGCCGCAAAGTGCTTTCGGGATTACCGCATCTCTCCTGTCAAGAAGTTCTTTTGATTTCGGTCCTGGAACCTGCGCTGTTATGATCTCCGGTAATGCTGTTGATAATTCTGCTGTTGTCATAATAATTGTCCTCCTTTATCTCTTCGCCTCATCCGACGTAAAAAAGGCGCCAGATACTTTTTAATATCTGACGCCTTTGTCGTTTCTTAATTGGTTGTTTTGTTTTTTAATTTAGCTAGATTATAGCACCTTCCCGGATGAAATCAATGTGCGCGGAGGACTATCTTTTTTGTGCACGGTGCACAAATGTTACCTTTTATACAACAGTAGTTTCCAGATCCACCCAGCTTTTCATATCTTCGTTCCACTATGAATAATGTTAAACATACATCTCTTTCTCACTGCATTCTCATAAAAGCATTTTATATAATATGTGAAAGCACTATCTATTTCGGTACTTTCTAATCAGAAACGCAAGTTTCAGTTCCAGACATTTATCCATATCTTCAAAATCACAATTCAGCAGCTCCCCAATTTTCTTCAATCTGTAATTCAGCGTATTTCGATGAACAAACATAGCCTCTGCCGTTCTCTTGGCATTACAGTTATTTATAAGATAATTCTCCAACGTCTCACAGAGACTTCCTGCATTCATCTCAT
This sequence comes from Blautia sp. HCP3S3_D9, assembly GCF_052063845.1. Classification (NCBI taxonomy): domain Bacteria; kingdom Bacillati; phylum Bacillota; class Clostridia; order Lachnospirales; family Lachnospiraceae; genus Blautia; species Blautia sp. HCP3S3_D9. The sequence goes on along the minus strand of NZ_JBQHWS010000009.1, from coordinate 42,352 downwards.
CATATCTGACCAGTTTTCCAAGCTGCGCTTCCACATATTCATCCAGAACTCTGGTATCATCCACATGGGAGATCAGAGTATAAATCCCCTGATCTTTATAGAAGAAAATCCTCTCCTGCATATTTGCAGCAGACGCTGCCCTGATTGCTGCTGATGCCTCATTTCTGCTGCGTTTTATCTCATCCAGATATGCTGCACTGTTTCCAACTCCGACACAGAATCTTGTTCCCTGTTCTCGCTGTACACGTTCAATGATCCGGCTAAAAATGTCCCGTATCTGCTCATCATCAAGATGTGCCACCGGAATAAGCACCAGAATTGAACCAGCCTGCGGGAGCACCAGAATATCTTCTTTTGTATAAAAGGAAAACTCCGTACTGATCATACGTTTTATATTCTGCCCCAATGTCAGAGAATCCTCATTCTCCCAGTCACCCTTCGCACTGTCAAACGCAAACTCTGCAACACAGAAGCTTCCCTCAAGGTTAATATTCAGATATCTGGCCTGTGCCATCACACGCTCTCTGCTCAGATGCTCGGCATCCAGAATCGAAGAAAAAAGCTGCTCAGCTGCATTGCGGTCATTTTCCTCCAACACAAGTCTTCTGCACATGATCTGTGAAAGATCTATCAACGGAAATTTCTCCGGAAGTTCAAAGAGTGGCAATTCTTTTTTCTCACAATATTTCAGTAATTCCTCTGAAATCTGCCCTTCATTGATTCCAAGAGCCGCTATCCCATACTCCCACATCTGTCTGATCAGGGTCATGAGTTTCGCACTGTCATCCGTAACACCCCTGTTTGTCAGGATCACAAATTCTCCGCCATGGATATAATTCTCAATCTTATATTCACTTTTAATACACTGCAAGCAGTCCGCAAAATAAATCCAGCGCACCAGATGCCAGAGCCCTTTTTCCCCGGCTTTCAGTTTCAGAACATCTTCCAGTTCCGCTATCTGCATCATATCTGTACAGTTCATTGTTCTTTCATCCTTTATATTTGTCATTCACAGTAATACATGTTACTTCTAATTCTCTCTGTAAATCAGACGGCTTTATTATATCATGCAAATATCATCTTACATGTAGGCTATATCATAACGTTCTGATCACTCGTTCCAGCACTGCAAGTTCCATCGGTTTTGAAATATGCGCATTCATCCCCGCATCCATGCTTCTCTGAATATCATCTGAGAAAGCATTCGCAGTCATGGCTATGATCGGAATATTTTTACAGACAGGATTCTCTGCTGTGCGGATTGCTCTGGCAGCTTCGTAACCGTTCATAACTGGCATCTGGATATCCATCAGGATTGCATCATCCTCTCCTCCACAGTTCCTGCAAAGTCTTTTGTATCATATCGTTTTCTTTCTATATTATATAGCCACTGTCAGTACGCCTTTTGTCTGCCTGACTTTTATCACATCATTTTTTCTATTATAAACAAAAACAGCAGCCTTGTATATAGCTGCTGTTTTTGTTTCTTGTACTTATCGCAATGCATAGCTACTCAATCTTCCAGTCCCCTGTGCTTTATGTTTTCTCTCCTCGCAGAGTTCCTTTAATAACCGGAATGCCTTGGTTGTCACGAATGCCCTCATCCGTCACGGGTTGAGAGGAACTTCCCCTTCTTACATAAACACCTGTCGGTTTCAGACCTTTTTCTCTTATATAATACGGACGGTTGATTCCTACAGAAACATTAATCTCAATTACGTGTTTTCCTTCCATTTCTCTGGAAACCACACTCACAAAAGGCATTATATCCGGAGCAATCGCATCTTTCAGAGAATTAACAACCTACAACATAACTTCGTCAGGATCATCTACACCTGATACTTCTCCATCTTTGCGGATGCCAATCAATACAGTGCCACCTTCTGAATTAGCAAATGCAACAACTTCTTTCCGGATATCTTTTACATATTCCTGTTTGAATTCTATATTCTGATCCTCAAATCTCTGCATAGCGAGCTCCTTTCTTTCTATTATTATAGAAAAGAAAGAAAATTCAAGTGAAAAGAAAGAAGAAAAAGAACTGATTTTGTCAAATATACCCTACAAAACAGTTCTCTCTCCCTGCATTTTTCTCTTCCTTATTTTATATAGTCTCTTTATCCTTCCAGCACATCCTGAATCGCTTCTGCAGCATCTTCAAGCGCATCCAGTGCCTCGATCAATGTGTCTACTTTTCTGCTGTCAGACTTCTCTTCTTCGTATTTATCAATCAGTGCAGTGAACTGGTTTTTTAGTTCTTCCAGGTTTTCATAGATTTCATTTAATTTCTCTTCACGTTCTATTGCTGATGTAAGTTTTACGATTTTTGACATTTGGATACCTCCAGTTTTTTATTAGCACTGTCTATATTTTTACCACAGACTGCCATATCTGAAAAAATTATATCATTATTATAGGTGCATGTCTATGTTCTCTAACTATATAAAAATCCTCTCAGTATTATACACTGAGAGGGCGTGTTCTTTTCTGTAATTCAGTTTTACAGTCCGCAAGCAATTTATCTAATATCCGAATCACTTCCATTAACTGTTCTTTCTTTAAATCATCGTAATGCACCCCTGCCAGCACTGATACCGGCTGTCTCGTGATTTCCCAAATCTGTGACGCCCACTGTCTGGTGATGATATCTTCTTTGTGGCCTGGCAGTGTGATTGTCTGTAAAGCGCCCTGTCCATCTACCACCGTTACAGAACCTACGTGTGAACGATGTCCGCCGAAAATTCTTATTTCATATCCATAGTCCAACTGCTGGCAGTATACCGCAATGTCACAGTTCATATATTCTACATGAAGCTCTATTGTGTTCTGCGCAGAATTCAATCCTTTTTCCATAGTATATTTTTATATCTTCCTTTCCATACTTATACATCAGCTTTTAACTCACTCTTCCATCCATCTGTGAAATTCTTGTCCTTCCAAGTCGAACTGGTCAAGGATTTTCCCTACAATATGGCGGTTACAGTCTTCTATTGTCTTCGGATGATTATAATAACTGAGTACTGGCGGAATGATCACTGCACCAAGCTGACTGGCCTCGTACATATTTCTGAGATGTACTGTTCCAAGCGGTGCTTCCCGGGTTACCAATACCAGCTTGCGGCGTTCTTTCAGAGTTACGTCTGCCGCACGCAAAACAAGGTTATCACTGTAGCCGCTGACGATTCCTGCCAGTGTTTTCATACTGCATGGAATCACGATCATTCCCATTGTGCGATAACTTCCACTTGCAGAACCAGCACCAATATTATGATTATCATGTACCTCGTCTGCAAGCGCATATAACTGCTCTAAGGTATAATCTGTCTCCTGTTCCAGAGTCATTTCTGCGCCCTTCGTTACGATCAGATGTGTCTCTATGATTTCTTTATACTGTTGTAACTGCTTCAGCAATTCTATTGTAAGGGGTGCTCCTGAAGCCCCGCTCATTCCAATCACAAGTCTCTTTTTCATTTTATTCCTTTTCCTGATAAATTTTTTCTTCTTCATTCTTAGTCAAATTCAGTCAATTTTCATATTCATTACAGGTATCCTCATCTGAATTCATCCACATTATACCCTCTGCCTCACTGTACCGCAATTCTTCTTTCTCCATCACCTATTCCAGTCAGGAATCAATTATGGTAAAATGAAGCCAGTCTTGATATAATTTATCCTGCCAAACCAGGTACATCCCTTTGTCTATCATAGAACAGCAAATAAAGTACCTGTAGCAAAAAAATATAAAAATCCGAACTGTTCAGTACCTTACAGAATAACGAACTGCTGAATAGTCACCAAATATCCAAAAAAGGAGCGCCTCCATTATGGACATTCAACAGATCCAGTACTTCCTCGAAGTCGTCCGCAGTGGCAATTTTTCCACTGCTGCCGAGAATTTATATACAACCCAGTCCTCTGTTTCCAAGAATATCAAATCTCTGGAAAAGGAATTAAATACCCAGCTCTTTGGCCGGAGCAAGCGCCAGATTCAGCTTACAGAAGCCGGAAAGCTGGTGTTAAAAGATGCACGTTCTATTGTACAGAGCTATGAAAAACTTATCCATACAGTTTCCAGTTACCAGCTTCAGAAAGAAGATACCTTAACCATCGCGAGCATCCCGGTTATGGCACAGTATGATATCACCGGACTGCTGGCAGATTTTCAGACTGCACATCCAAATATCAAACTGCAGATTGAGGAATCTGAAACTATCCATATCTGCTCCCGGCTCAAAAACCACGAATGTGATTTCATTTTTACCAGAAAATAATATCTGGACGCCTCCTGTCAAAGTCTTGATTTCTATGACGACCGTCTGGCCGCAGTCGTCCCCCTGAGTCATCCTTTCAGTAAAAAGAAGCAGATCTCCGTCTCTGAATTAAGAAACGAAAATCTGCTTCTGCTGAGCAAATCGACTCTACATTATGATAAAATCACAGAAATCTGCAGACAAAGAGGTTTTGAACCGCGCGTAGTTTATACCGGCACCCACATGGACAATATTCTTGACCTGGTAAGCAAAAATCACGGCATTTCTCTGCTGATGCAGCATGCTGTGGAATATCTCCACCATCCAGGTGTAGCAATCATTCCTCTGAAAGAAGATTTCATCAGTGCTATCACCCTTGCCTGCAATGACTATCGACAACTTTCTCCTGCTGGAAAATTGTTCTGGGATTATGCCAAAAGCAAAATTACTGCTGACTGATAATCAGATACAAAACCTTTATTTTTTTATGACACTAACGGAAGCACATAATTTACCCAGAACCATGACATCGGCATGATCAGCACCATCGCCGGTATCATGTCCGCAGTCGGAAAGTTCTTCAGTTTCACCATACGGAAACCAGTTGCGAGCATCAGGAAACCACCACAGGCTTTAAAGTCATTGATCATGCCCGGTGTAGTTAATGGGAAAATCGCTGTTGCCGCAAAGAACAGGATCAGGAAAATGATTACCTGTGGAATGGCAATCATACATACTACCATTCCCAGACTACATGCAAAAATAGCTGCTGTAAATAAATCCAGAATAGATTTGGAGATCAGTACAGAATGATCTCCGCTCATTCCAGATACGATAGAACCATAGATCCCGGTTCCACTGGCACAGAATAATACAATGATCGTTACCAGTGTATTCATGAACTCATCCTCAGAAAGCTCTGAATTAGAATTTTTGATAAATTTGCTGATCGCACGCTGCATGACACCTGCACCGGCATTAATTTTCTCTCCAAGATGAATCGCAAGTCCGATTCCTGTACCGATCACAATGGAAAAAATAACTGCGGGCATATTTTCCATCAGACCGATGGTACTGATTCCCATTCCCATAGAACATACACCAAATACCAGGGTAATGTCCGCCTTGAATTTCGGACTTAACTTGTGTCCCACAAGTGCACCCAGGATTCCGCCGATGACTACGGATAACGCATTGATAATTACTCCAATTGGCATAACTTTTTTTTCTCTCTCCTTTACCTGAGTTCAGGCAGGTGCCGTAATTTTGACATCTGCCTGAACTTTTTTCTTTATTGTTCAAATATCATTTCTGATACGCTGAAACCTGTTATAATTTCTTCTGTTCTTCGCTTCCTGAACGTTCAAAAGTTCTTTTCTTCCACATCTGCGATGAATTATTATAACACTAATTTTTCGCAGGCTGCTCTGTCTAAATAGTACCTTATGCGCACAGTGAATCATTATAACTCATTTTCAGAAAAATAGTAATATTAATTTTTAGAACATATCCGGAAGCCAGTGCTTCGGATCTACATCCATGAACTGTGCTCTCTGGAAGCGGTCTTTCTGATCAAACGGTACGGTACAGTCAAAGATTGCTTTGCACGCAACACCGCGCTCACGGATTCCCGGATGGTAAGCAGGATTGTTGGATGGATCCAGCGGATGACACTGTACACCCGGAATCGTGATCAGGTCAACATCTGCCTGGAATCTGGTTGTCATTGCCCACATCACATCATTGATATCAAAAATATCCACATCCTCATCTACCAGAATTACATGTTTCAGCTCTGCAAATGCTGAGAATGCAAGCAGCGCTGCCTGACGCTGGCGGCCTTCGTCTGACGGCATGGTCTTCTTAAACTGCATGATGGTCACATATTTTCCACCGCCAAAAGAAGCATTATATACATTCAGGCATTTGCCCGGAAGCGCTTTGTCAACCATTGCAAGGATACTTGCTTCTGTAGGGATACCTGCCATGGAAACATGTTCTTCACTTGGTCCGATACAGGTCTGCATGATCGGGTTCTTTCTTGTAGTGATGGCTTTTACCTTGATGATCGGAAGTTCCGGATTAGCAGGTCCGCAGTAGCCAGGGAATTCCGGCATTGCTTTTCCTGTGTTGGAGTTCTGGTCTTCACGGACACGAACGTTCGGCAGGATTTCTCCCTCAATAACGTATTCCGCATTGGCAATCGCACGCTCATTGATGGTGAGACACTGTACCAGTTCTACCGGTTTCTTACGGATCGCGCCTGCTGCCTGTAATTCATCATATCCAAGTGGTGTTGTCGGTGGCTCAAAGCAGGATGCAATTTCAATCGCAGGGTCTACACCAATGCTGACAGAGATCGGAAGCGGTTCTCCTGCTGCTTCTGCCAGTTCACGGAAATATCCGATATGACGTGCACCCGGCATCAGGAAAATAGAGATTTCATCTTTGGACTGTAAACACATTCTGTGGATCGTCACATCAGACTCTCCTGTTTTCGGGTTGGATGCATAGCACATTCCAAGTGTGATGTATGGGCCTGCATCTTCCGGTGTATTGGTTGGAGCCGGGAGAAGTTTGCGGATATCAAACCCTTCTTCTGTTGCCAGATGAACTACTTCCTGGCATTTCGCCTGCTCATTCGGAATTACTACCGGTTTTACCGGACGCTCTACTGTTCCGCCGGCACCTACATGTCTGTATACGCCTGATAATTCTGCGTTCGGATCTACTTCCACATCTGTCTCCACAAGCTGTCCCGGAATAGACTCCAGCAGCTCAAGAGCAGAACGCAGGTCATTGACTTCCACGTTTTTCATGATACTTATTCCTCCCTGTGGTTTTCTTATCTAAATCAGGCCGCTCGCCAATGTCTCTGCCTGATATTTTCCAATAGATAACATACCATTTCCAGACAGGAAACTGCAATTCAAAAAGCAGGAGAACTTATTCCTGAATGGAATAGATTCTCCTGCCAGATATTTACTGTTATAAGTCATCTGCTATATTCGTCAATAAATATCTCTCTGCCAGTTCAAGTATTTTTTCTGCTGTTTCTATCTGTTCTGCCGTTACTGTTTTTGATGCTATATAAAAAGTATCATAATCACTTATTTCAGTACAAAATCCTTCAATTCATCCCTCTTCCTCACATGCAGCTTATCAAAGTTGGACTCATCAGATAAATTTCCACAGTGTCGCTGCATTTCTGTGCTTCTCCTAAGAAATAATAAAGTTCTGCCAGTGCTACATCGTGGAATCCTCTGTCCTTGAAGTTTTCTACTTTTTCCTTTGCATGTCCTGGCTCAAATGCTGAATTTATCAGTGGTAATACTGTATTTTCATCCATTCGCTACACTTCTTTCGTATTTCTGTTCGTTTTATTTTTCTGTATTCTTTTCTCTATTCTCTGTTTTCTTCTTCGTAAATATTATACCCGTCTCTGCCATTCTGTTTCGTCTTATATAATGCAGTATCTGCATTCTTATACAGATCAAGATATCCTGTTCCATGATCCGGAGCAAATGCCATTCCGACACTAATGGTAATATTCTTTCCATTCATTTCCGTAAACGATAATTCTTCAACCTTTTTTATCAGACTTTCGATTCTGGAAACAGCAGCTTCTCTGCTGTCCGTTTTTCTCATAAATACTACAAATTCATCACCACCGATCCTGCCTACAATATCTCCCTCACGAAAATGTTCATGAAGCACTTCACCAAATTTGTGCAGGACTTTATCCCCTGTAATGTGTCCATATGTATCATTTACTTCCTTAAAATGATCCACATCCATGATCACAAAAGTTCCCGGTTCCTGCGGGTGTTCCTGCAGAACATTATGGATCCGTTCTTCTGTACTTCTCTTATTGTACGCGCTGGTCAGTGCATCTGTCTCGGCCGCCTGAATAAGCTGTTTATTTTTTGATCTGTTCTTAACAAATCCCCATAAGAACAAGATGCTTACCATAGCACCAAATCCGATTGTAAACATCAGTTCATATCTTCGTACAAAGTTATAAGATTTCTGTGCTTCGGAAACAGGGATAACATAACAGATCATCCAGTCATTCAGTCCCATATCTGTATAGGCCAGATAACGTTCTGAATTATAGTCATTTCCAATTCTTATTTTCATCAGTCCACTGGCGCCCACTGCAAAATCTTTTTTCACTTCTTTCATGGACGAACCGCAAACAAGTGTCTGATCATCATAAAATTCAAAGAAGTTATCGCCATATTTGATCGCACGATAGGCAGGATCACCATCATACGCAATAATCTCACCATCACTGGTAGTGATCAGTGTATATCCTACATCTTCAAAGAAATCATTAAACAGCATATGGCTTAATGCCGTTACATTATAAGAACCACCCAGAATCCCTATCACTTTTCCGTTTTTCCGGACCGGTACACCCAAGATTACACGGGTTTCTTTATCTACGCTACTCTCCAGCGGATTGCTCAGCGTTTCTTTTCCTTCCATTGCTTCCTTAAAATATCTCCTCGAAGATACATTCTTCTCTGCTCCGTTATCATAATGAGCCGTACCATCTGCTTCAACCAATGCTGTACGCTCTAAAGCAGTTTCCTCTTCAAGTGATATTAACATTTCCATATTTTCATCCGACACAAGTTCTTCGGATTTTCCAATCTCTTTTGCTATACCCCTCAGATATCCATAATGAATATCCAAAATTGCTTTAATATGTTCACTCTGTCTGGAAACATTCGTCTTAATTACTTTCTGCGAGTTACGCTCAATAGAATTCTGCGTGCATACCAGAAATATGCCCAGACTTACTGCTACCGCACACACAAATATAAGAGCAGCAGCTACATACTCAGTGATTTCATTTTTCTTTCTCATAAACGTCTCCTTTCACCCCACATTTTTCTGTTTGTCTTTTGTTGGGTTACATTATACACACACTTTCCCGAAACTGCGTTCAAAATACTTTCACTGTTAATCCTCTATAACAGATCTGTGTAATACATATATCTGTCACTTAAACCTTCAGGACAATTTTAATTATCAAATTAAACTGTAAAAATCCAGACAAATCGTTGAATTTTCACCCAAAAAAGACAGACTCCCTGTTTTCTTTCGAGATATCTGTCTTTTTCGTCATATACATTACATAGGTTCTAAAGTGTGTTTGAAAAATGCTTTACACCAGATATGCGTCACAATTTGTGGGATATTTTGCCCGGATGAGGGCGCCGTAGCGGGCTACGGCAACTGAATTCGGGTGAAATATCCCGCAAAGTGGGGCGTGCAGATTGCGGGAATGATTTTTCAGACACGCTCTAGTATGCCAGATGATCAAATCAGCTTAACAATATCATTATACATAACAAATACCATCAGCGCCATCAACAGCATCAGTCCTGCGAAATGGATGCCGCCCTCCACCTGTCTGTTAATCGGTTTTCTGCGGATTGCCTCTATGACAAGAAATACCAGACGTCCACCGTCCAGTGCCGGAAATGGAAGGAGGTTCATAACTCCAAGGTTTGCAGAAAGAAGAACTGCCATGTTAAGCATGTTCATCCACAGGATCATGGTTCCCTCACTCTTGCTTTCCTCATAAGTTGTTCCGATTGCATCCACAACTCCGACCGGACCACTCAGGTCTTTCATTCCAAGCTTTCCGCTGAACAGTTCTTTCAGACTGAGAATTGTTGTACGGACCATATATTTTACTTCTACGGCACCATATTTGACTACATCCAGCCCTTTTGCTTTTTCAGAATACATATTGTAGGTAAATCCTGATTCTGCCGTACGGTATTCTTTTGGTGTAACCGTAATGTCATATTCCTGTCCATCCCTGGAATAAGTCAGCTTTACAGACTTTCCGGTCAGCGGATTCTCCTGAATATATTTCTGGTAATCTGCTGCATTTGTAATCTTCACTCCATTAATGGATGTGATCACGTCTCCCTGCTGAATCCCTGCTTCCTGCAACGGCATTCCATCCATTACAGATTCCACTGTCATGGCAGAAGTATCATCCCCGTTGAAATTGCAGCCCAGAAGGTATCTCACATTTGTATCCGACTTATAGGAAATGTCCATCTTCTTTCCGTCGCGCTTAACAGTCAGGTTAATGGTATCTCCCTCTTTCAGTTGGTTCAGATAGGAGTATACATAGAGATCTTTTCCCAGATCAATGTGATATCCCTGATAACTGGTAATAATATCTCCCTCTTTCAGTCCTGCCGCCTCAGCCGCAGAACCTTCCTTTACGGAAAGCACTCTGGATGGTTCATATCCTACAGCACCTACAATAATCACAGACAATACAAATGCCATGATAAAGTTAAATACCGGTCCTGCGGCAACTACGGAAATCCTGCCCCACACAGACGCACTGTTAAAGGTTCCCGGTTCATTCTCTATGTCCGTATCCTCCCCCAGCATGGCACAGGAGCCACCAATAGGAAGAAGTTTCAGTGAATATCTGGTACCTCCTTTCTCAAAACTGAAAAGTCTCGGTCCCATTCCCAGCGAGAATTCTGTGACCACGATCTTATTCAGCTTTGCAAAAAGAAAATGCCCCAGTTCATGAAAGAGAATGATTGCACTGAATATGATAATTGCAATAATAATTTTCAATCTACCACCTGCTTTCGATCCATTGATAAGTTTCTTTTTCGATTTCCAGGATCTGATCCAGATCCGGATCCTTCACTACTGTATGTCTGCTCATAGACTGCCCGATAATCTCGTAAATATCCAGAAAACCAATCTTTCTCTGCAGGAATTTGCGGACTGCCAGTTCATTTGCCGCATTAAATACAGTCGGCATGCTGCCGCCTGCTCTTGAAGCTTCGATTGCCATTGGAAGTCCCTTAAAAGTCTCTCTGTCCGGTTCTTCAAATGTGATCTGTTTCAGCATATGGAAGTCCAGTCTGTCACCCTTTAAGAATCTTCTGTCCGGATAGCATAATGCATACTGGATCGGAAGTCTCATGTCAGGAGTTCCAAGCTGCGCCATCACTGCTCCGTCCTCGAATTCTACCATAGAATGGATGATGCTCTGCGGCTGGACTACAACCTGAATATGATCCAGATCTACATCAAAGAGCCACCTGGCTTCCATGACTTCCAGACCTTTGTTTACAAGTGTTGCAGAATCTACTGTGATCTTCTGTCCCATTACCCAGTTCGGATGCTTCAATGTATCTTCCAGAGTCACATTCTTCAGATCTGCTGTTTTCTTTCCGCGGAAAGGTCCGCCGGAGGCTGTGATCAGCAGTTTATGTACCTGCTCTCTCTTCGCTCCGTGAAGTGCCTGGAAAATGGCGCTGTGTTCGCTGTCTACCGGCAGGATCTGTACGCCAAACTCCTTTGCCAGTGGCATGATCAGATGTCCGGCAGTTACCAGTGTTTCTTTGTTTGCAAGGGCAATGTCTTTGCCTGCAAGGATTGCTTCCATGGTAGGTCTGATCCCGATCATTCCTACGATGGCAGTCACCAGAATATCGGATTCCTGCATTCTGGCAAGTTCGATGAGACCGCCCATCTGGCTTACGATCTTTACGTCAAGATCACGGACTCTCGTTTCCAGATCTCTGGCTGCTTCTTCTTTCCAGACTGCAACCAGTTTCGGGTGAAATTCCCGGATCTGCTTCTCCAGCATCTCTACGTTGCTGCCTGCAGCAAGGCCGACTACTTCTAGGTCATCGTTTGCACGGACTACGTCGAGGGTCTGTGTTCCGATAGAGCCTGTGGAGCCTAAAATCGCTACTTTTTTCATATATACCTCGTTTCAACATTCAGTCAGTCTACATCTATCGACCAACTGTTAAATAATATCAACTATTATCACTATATGATGTCAGGAACATATCCTATTTTCTCTGACACAATATTTACATTTTAAAACAAATGGATAAAATCCATCCTCTTCAACATTTATCTAATTCAAGAGAATATTAAGCTAATCAAATCTCAATCATCAGAATAGAAAGAAAATAAATAACCGGCGCTGTGAAGATTACGCTGTCAAATCTGTCAAGGATTCCGCCATGGCCCGGAATTAATTTTCCGTAGTCTTTGATTCCCTGGTTTCTCTTGATCGCGGAGGCTGCCAGATCACCTACCATGGAGATCAGTGCCCCTACTGCGCAGATTACTGCATATTCCAGTATCGGTCCCTGTGTTGCTGCCGCGTAGATCACACCGAGAAATGCTGCTCCCACTACACCGCCAACTGCTCCCTCTACTGATTTCTTAGGGCTCAGGATCGGTGCCATCTTATGTTTGCCGATAAGCATTCCCCCACAGTATGCGCAGGTATCGCATCCCCAGGAACATAAGAAAATAAGCCATACATGGAACTTTCCGCCCGGCAGGCTTCTGGTCAGATAGATAAATGACAGCATCACTGCCACATAAACAATTCCAAACAGTGCAGGCATCACCTGTACTGCTTCATATTTCGGATAAGTGAATACATACACAAACATGATCAGTACCAGACCGAAAATGATCGCCAGTACGCCGTATTTCTCAAAATCAAGCAGCATTGCCAGATAATAAAGCACTGCCCCTGCATATCCTGCTGCTGCCAGCAGATTTAACTTGCCATCCTGCACCTTCATTACTTTATATAATTCACTCATTCCGATAAGTGAAACAACAAGAAGTGTAAAAAACAGCACATAGCCGCCACTGATAATGGTGGCAAGTGCAATGATCACAAGCAGGATTCCGCTTAAGAGTCTTGTCTTAAACATCGATTACTCCTCCTTTACTCCCCCGTATCTTCTGTCTCTCTGATTGTATTTCTCAATGGCTTTGACCAGTTCTGCCTTGTTGAAATCCGGCCATGCTACGTCTGTGAAATAGAATTCTGTATAGGCAAGCTGCCATAACAGGAAGTTGGAAAGACGTAATTCTCCGCTTGTGCGGATCATCAGATCCGGATCCGGGATTCCTGCTGTGTCCAGATAATTCTCAAATACATGCTCATCAATTTCTTCCGGTTTCACTTTACCGTCAATTGCATCTTGTGCAAGTTTGCGGATACCTCTGACGATTTCATCCCTGCTGCCGTAATTTAATGCAATCTGGAAATAGATTTCATCGTATTTGCTAGAGTATTCTTCCAGACGTACAATGCTGTCCTGGATATCCTGATCAAAGGCAGAAATTTCACCGATCACGCGGACTCTCATTTTATTTTTGTCTGCCAGCTTGATGCATTTCTTAAGGTAACTGCGGAACAGTTTCATCAGTCCGTCTACTTCTTCTCTGGAACGTTTCCAGTTCTCTGTGGAAAAAGCGTATACAGTTACATACTTGACGCCCAGTTCTTTCATGTAATCGCAGACTGTTTCCAGGTTTGCGCATCCTTTTACATGACCGTAGCTTCTCGGCATTCCTTTTGCTTTCGCCCAGCGGCCATTGCCGTCCAGAATAATGGCTATATGATTTGGTACATTCATACTCTCTTGTTTCCTTTTCTTATTCTGTTATATTTTATTTATTGTTCACCAGCATCATCTCTCAGATATTCCTCCGGCAAAGTAAACAATATATTACTATTCACTCCGTGCCCGGTAATACCTTTTGCGATGCAAAGAATTTATGCTAGTCACATTACTTCATTCAGACAAAAAGAGAGCCCGCATCATGGAGCTCTCCTTTTCGTTTCCCTTATACGGTCATGATCTCTTTGCTCTTTGCATCCACTGCCGCATCAACTTCTTTGATGTATTTGTCTGTGCTCTTCTGGATCTTATCCTCAAGCTCTTTTACTTCGTCCTCAGATACATCCTGTTTTGCAAGTTTCTTGAATGCATCGTTTGCATCACGACGGATGTTGCGGACTGCAACTTTGGCAGCTTCGCCTTTTTTCTTAACGTCTTTTACCAGTTCTTTACGGCGTTCCTCTGTAAGTTCCGGGAATACAAGGCGGATTACTTTACCATCGTTGCTTGGGTTTAAACCAAGGTCAGAAACAAGGATTGCTTTCTCGATTCCTTTGATCAGGCTGGATTCCCATGGCTGGATCTGGATCATACGTGCTTCCGGAACAGTGATGTTTGCCACCTGCTGAAGTGGTGTCGGAGCTCCATAATAATCTACTGTAAGTTTGTCAAGGATATGCGGGTTTGCACGTCCTGCACGGATTGTAGCCAGTTCGCTGTCAAGGCTTGCCAGTGTCTTTTTCATTTTGTCTTCATATTTCTGAATTCTTTCATCCATTAGGTTATTCTCCCTCTTTTATAGTTTTTGTTTCGTATATGAAATACCGGGGTTTCAAAAATCTCTCTTCGTACGCTCAGATTTTCTTGTCCCTCAATTTCTTTCTGTAAATTTATACAGTAACTTTAGTTCCGACAAATTTACCGTGAACTGCATTGATGATGCTGTCTTTCTCATCCAGTGCGAATACCAGCATCGGCATCTTCTGCTCCATGCACATGATAGACGCTGTCAGGTCCATAGCGGCCAGTTTCTTTGCAACTACTTCTTCGATGGAGATCTCATCGTATTTTACTGCGTTCGGGTTTGTCTTAGGATCGCTGTCATAGATTCCGTCAACTGCCTTTGCAAGGAGGATTGCTTCTGCTTCAATCTCAACTGCACGAAGTACGGTAGCTGTATCTGTTGAGAAGTACGGATGTCCTGTACCGCCTGCAAAGAATACGATCTTGCCCTGTGCAAAGCTCTCTTCTACAGCATCTTTGGAATAAAGGCTTGTGAAAGCGCCGCATACAAATGGGGTAAAGATCTCTGTCTTTAATCCAAGGTATCTGCAGATGTCAGATACATAAATACAGTTCATAACTGTTGCAAGCATACCAATCTGGTCAGCTTTATTTCTATCGATGGTCTCGCTTGTACGTCCTCTCCAGAAATTACCTCCGCCAATCACGATACCGATCTGCAGACCCTCTTCTGCAATTGTCTTGATCTGCTTTGCAACTTCAATAACAGTTGCCTCATCAAATCCGGTTTTCT
Organism: Blautia sp. HCP3S3_D9; assembly: GCF_052063845.1. Taxonomy (NCBI): domain Bacteria; kingdom Bacillati; phylum Bacillota; class Clostridia; order Lachnospirales; family Lachnospiraceae; genus Blautia; species Blautia sp. HCP3S3_D9. Next base: position 27,116 of record NZ_JBQHWS010000009.1, on the reverse strand, counting down.
TCTCTCCGGCAAGGGCTTCACCACTTAATTTTAATAATACACGCTTCATAAATAACTGTCTCCTAAAATTAAATTTATCGCAGATAACAGAAGTTGATGATACCTGTCTCAAAGAGGCAGACATCACTTCTCCTCTTCTGTTACATTGGTATTCTTATTTTACCATATTCCGGCAACAATTTCATTACCATTTTCATCAACTGTGGTAGAAACTGTGAAATTGCTGTAATAGTGGAATCCTGTTTTGCCTGTCTCAGGGTCATCCTCATAGCTGCTGCCCTGCGGAGAACCACATGCACTCTCAAGTGCGTCCAGAGACTGACCGATGTACTGCTCTGCTGTAGAGATCATATCTCCACCGTCGCCCGGATCATCTGGATCGTCGGTATTACCACCGCCATTTCCGTCACCGTCCGGATCTGTATCAGAGCCGCCATTTCCATCGCTGTCCTGACCGCCTGTGCCGCCATTATTTCCGCTGTCACTGTTGTTATTATTGTCTGTAGAGTCTGTATTATCTGTAGAGTCTGTATTATCTGTAGAATCTGTATTACTGCTGTCTGTAGAATCTGACTCAGAATCACTGCTGTCATCCAGTCCCAGACGTTTCTTTACTGCTGCAAGTGTGGACACTTCTTTTGTTGAAGTACCTGTCAGATATTTAGCATACGGAATGGCATCATCATCTGTGCCGTCCATGCATAATGTAATCTGTGAAATCGTTCCAAGAGGAATGTCACGGAAGAAGCATTCGTTCTTGTCTTCATCTGTATATGTGATACGGATATCATAAGAAGCCGTCATTTTGTTAGATGATGTTGTCTGTGTATCTGATGTATCCGTTCCCGATGTCTGCGTACTTGTTGCCTGTGTATTTGCTGTCTGCATATAATACAGTGCTTTGTCCTTGTCTGTCAGAGTAAACATTCCATTGATCAGGTCGTCTCCCCATACGTCATCCTCGTCTGCATCATAATCCTCACTGTCTTCATCCACATGAGTACGGATATAGAGTGACTGGATGTCATCTCCTGTATTATTTACAAATACAATCTTAGATGCTGTGGAAGTCTTCTCTCCCATTACATTCTTTATATCTTCATCTGATGTCTGCTGCATATCTACCATATCGACTGCCTTGGTTACTTCAGGAGTCGGGGTAGCTGTTGCCTCTACAGGCGTTTCTTCTGTTGTCTGTTTCTTACCACATCCGGCAGCTGCCACTGTCATTACCAGCAGACCTGCCAGTATTAAATAACGTTTTTTCATAATATATTCCCTCCTGCTATATGGAATATCTTTTTTCTTTTACATTGTCATTTTTTTCAATTTCCTATTATTGCAGAGTATCGAAAACTTGTCAACCAAACCTCTACTGATTTCATACAATTTTAAGACTTTTAGTTACTGTTCACAGGCCAATGGTATTTAGATAATCTATACCATTGCGGAGTGAACAGTAACGACTTTTACACATTGTCCGTGAACTGCAGTCCCACAAAACAACTCGAAGAAATATGCCGGATAAAACACATTAGCAGAATACAATGGCTTTTATCTGTCAGAGTTTCGTATTTCTATATTCATTTGCAGAAATTCCCTCTGTCTTCTTAAATACTCTGGAAAAATGTGCCACGTCTGTAAATCCGACCATTTCTGCCACATCAGCGATCCTATATGCCGGGTCTTTGAGAAGTTCTTTTGCATGACGCACACGGATACAGTTGAGGATTTCTGAGAAGTTCTTTCCCTCTTCTTTGTTCAGAAGCTTGCTTAAATGCCACTGGCTTACATAGGTCATCTCCGCAACCTGCGTCAGCGTGATCTTCTCATTATAATGCTCTTCTATGTATTGAAGCGCATTTTTCACAACGAAATTTCCTGCTGCAAGAGATTCTTCCGCTGCTTCTTCTCCTGTGATTGCTTTCTTGCTCAGACGTTCGGTCATTGTCTTTAATGCTTCTTCCAGTTCCGACATATTGGACGGTTTCAGAAGAAATCTGGATACACCGAGACGGATAGCTTTCTGGCAATAATCAAACTCCCGGAATCCTGTCAGGATGCTGATCTCCATGTCCGGAAACTCTACCTTCAATGCCGCGATCATGGATAGTCCGTCCAGTCCCGGCATGCAGATATCTGAAAAAAGGATGTCCGGTCTTTCCCTGCGGATGACTTCCAGACCCTCTTTGCCATTACAGGCAGTTGCAGCGATCCTGCAGTGATACTGTTCCCATGGCAGAAGTCTTGACAGTCCTTCCACAATGATCGGTTCATCATCAATAATAACCACTTTATACATAAAAAATCCCCCGTTTTTCCCATTTCTTATTATTGCACAAAAGGGAACACCCCCTGTAATCAGCGGATGCTCCTTTTTATGCAATACCTTATATTTCATTTTTTCGGATTTCTGTTTTTTCTGTCGATATCTGTTGCTATACGTCAGATACCAGCTCGCAATTACATCAGAAATCTTTTTATCAACTTTTATTAACCCTTAACTGCTCCGGCTGTCATTCCTTTTATGATATATTTCTGTAAGAAAATATATACGATAATGACCGGAATAACTACCAGTGAAACCGTAGATGCCATCAGTCCGTAGTTGGTTCCCTCTTTGGATGTGAGCATCTGCATCAGTCTGGTGATCGCCCAGAACTTCTTATTTCTCAGGAAGAACATCTGTGTGAACAGATCATTATAGCTCCAGAGGAATGAGAAGATCGCTACTGTTGCAAAGGATGGTTTCGTCAGTGGTACGACCACCTTGAAAAATGTCTGGAATGCATTGCTGCCTTCCATATATGCTGCTTCCTCAAGTTCGATGGGAAGACTCTTAATGTATCCTGTCAGTACCACGATGGCAAAGGACAGGTTTCCGGCGATCTGTGGCAGGATTACACATAACAGATTCAGAAACAGGGAATTGGTTGCTGTGATACCCATTCTGTTCTCCAGCTGATATACCGGAATGATGGTTGAGAATACCGGGAACATCATTCCCGCAACGACCAGACTCATCAGAAATCCTCTGATCTTAAACTGGTATCTTACCAGTGCAAAGGATGCCATTCCTGCAAGCAGAATAACTGCCAGCGCTACTGTTCCGGAGATGATCATACTGTTTCTGTATGCCGTTGCGATCCCCAGTCTCTCAAACGCCATCTTATAATTGGCTGTAGTAAAAAGTTCTCCGACAGGAAGCGAAAAGGAATCTACCATGATCTTATCTTTTACCTTAAAGGAATTAAGCACAACCCATACGATCGGATAAATCGTAGTCACTGCCCTTTACCATATGGCAGATATATGCTTTCTTATCTTTTACTGTGTATACAGCAGAACCTTTTTTCTCTACTTCCGGTGCGTCTTTCCAGATTTCTGCATTTCCCTGTGTGACGATGTTTTTTCCGTCCAGCACAATTTTTACATTTGCGTTGTCATAAAAGTGCAGCAGTGATTCAAAGCAGTAATTGAGATTCAGTCTGTGTACAAGTACGCCCCATGGACGGTATGTGGCAGAATCTACAAGGTTTCTCACCAGATAAAGCCTGCCGTCTGCCTGGTAAATGCCGATGGATGTCTCCAGATCCTTTGCAAATTCCAGAACATCGTCGCAGTCTTTTTCCCAGAATGTTTTCAGCTGATTGTAGCTGCCTCCCGCCGGTGTGTTATAGCTTGTCATCTTGTATACCTTTGGTGCTCGCAGCAACATAAATACACTGCTGGAAATTTCTTTTCGTTTTCCATACTGCTTTGCCATATAGTACTGACCTTTGTTGTATACCGTGTCAAAGTTTACGCTGCCTTTACGAAATTCGTCATAATAACTGTACAATGTTTTGTCATATGTGGCCTGGCGTGAATCGCTGATGGCACTGTCAATCCGTTCGATACTGTTCTGATTATCCATTTCAAGCTGTGCTGCCATACGCTCCAGACCGGTCTTCTCCTGCCGGTCTGCCATGATATGCCCCACAAGTGCCAGCATCAATACAAATGGAAGCGCCCAGTATAACAGGATCATGCCTACCATCTTCCATTTGACTGATGTGTTTTTCCCTCTCTTCATAATTTCCCCCATCATTTCATAAAACTTTTCTTAATATAGACAGAAAGGACTGCCATGCTACTCTGGCAGTCCTGTGTCATCTCTTTTTGGTCATATTTATTTTATTCTGCAAGTTTCATCAAAAGTTCTACACACTCTTCCTCTGACAAAACCGATGTATTCAGGCAGATATCGTAATTCTCCATCTTTCCCCATTCATGACCTGTATAAAAATCATAATAATCTCTTCTCTGGCGGTCTTTGTATGCGATCCTGTCAAGTGCCTCTCTCTGAGAAAGATTTTTATTCTTCTTGATCCGTTTAATACGGTCTTCCATATCAGATGCATAAATATACACGCGAAGCAGCTGGTTATCGTCTTTCAGAATCTGGTCTGCGCATCTTCCAACAAAAACACACGGACCTTCCTGTGCCAGACGTTTCACTGCTTCTTCCTGTGCATGAAACATCTTCTCAGGAATCGTCTGGCGTCTTTTATCTTGTGATTCTTCTGACATCATTACTCCGATCGCATAGAGAAGACTGGTCTTGCCTTTAAATTCGTCAATGACCTCCTGGCTGATCCCATGTCTCTCTGCTGCTTTCAGCAAAAGTTTACTGTCGTAAAAGGGGACTCCCATCTTCTCTGAAAGCAAAGCTGCAATGTGTCTTCCACCGCTTCCATACTGTCTGCTGATCGTGATTGTTTTCATAGGGGCACCACTCCTTTCAGCTCATCTGCCTGAAAATGAATTGTTATTTTTTTATCTAGCCATATTATAAAAATTTTCGAATATTTTTGCAATATCCATTAGAATTTTCATAACATTTCACAATTCTAATCTAAAGGATTTGATAATATTGCTAGAGCATGTACAAAACACGCTCTAGTACAGGTTCTTAACCTTGAAGTCGCGCTCTGCTTCTCTTCTCTGATCTTTCTTCGCGATATCCTGTCTCTTGTCGTAGAGTTTCTTGCCTCGGGCCATGCCGATCTCTACTTTTACAAGACTGTCTTTGAAGTAAACTTTCAGAGGTACTAAAGTTAAACCTTTTTCTTTGAGCTTTGCTTCAATCTTATTGATCTCGTATCTGTGAAGCAAAAGCTTACGGATTCTCAGCGGATCCTTGTTGAAAATATTACCTTTTTCATAAGGGCTGATATGCATTCCGTAGATGTAAACCTCTCCGTTCTCTACACGGATAAAGGATTCTTTGATGCTGCATTTGCCCATACGCAGGGATTTTACTTCTGTTCCTGCAAGGGCAATGCCGGCTTCATAAGTATCTTCTATAAAATAGTCATGAAATGCCTTTTTATTATTGGCAATCAGCTTCATTCCTTTTTTCTTTGCCATAATATCCTCCAAGCCATTTTTATACAGTTATAACATATTTTTGCTATAAATTACAGATTGTCCGGCAAATAAAATGATTTATCGGATTTCCGTTAGATTTACATGTAAATACATGCAAATTTGTTGCTTAATTTTCTTCCTCATTATCCCAGACATTGGAAACCAGTTCAAAGTCTACAGTTTTGAGCATTTTATCTGCATCTGCCACACGGACACGGACTTTATCTCCAAGCTTGTAGACTTTCTTTGTCATCTCACCGCGAAGTTCATAGGTTTCCTGGTCAAAAATATAGTAGTCATCACGCAGAGTGTTGACATGTACCAGACCTTCTACTGTGTTTGGAAGTTCCACATAGAGTCCCCATCCGGTAACACCTGAAATAATTCCCTCGAACTCTTCGCCCAGATGATAGGACATATATTCTGCTTTCTTCAGCTTGTCTGATTCACGCTCCGCCTCATCTGCCCGGCGTTCACACACACTGGACTGTCTCGCAACTTCATCCAGAATTTCCGCATAGTGTTCTGTTCTTCCCTCACGCATCAGTCTGCCTCGTAAGTTATCCTTGATGATCCTGTGGATCTGCAAGTCAGGGTAACGTCTGATCGGAGATGTGAAATGGCAGTAATATTTTGCTGCCAATCCGAAGTGACCACTGCATTCTGTGGTGTATTTCGCCTGTTTCATGGAACGCAATACCAGACGGCTGATCATTGCTTCATTCGGAAGTCCTTCGATGCTTTCAATAATCTGCTGGATTTCTTTTGGAGTGATCTCTTCTTTTGCTTTCTGGATCTTTACTCCCTGATTGTGAAGCAATGTCAGAAGACTCTCCACTTTCTCAGGATCCGGATTATCGTGGGTTCTGTATACAAACGGAATCTCTTCTGTGCAGTATTCCTGTGCTACAGTCTCGTTTGCCATCAGCATGAAATCCTCGATGATCTTAGTTGCCACATTTGCTTCATATGGCTTTACGTCGATGGCTTTTCCTGCTGCATTCAGAATGATCTTGCTCTCCGGGAAATCAAAGTCAATAGATCCTCTGTGATGACGGCTGTTTCTTAAGATTCCAGACAGTTCTTTCATCATAAAGAACATCGGTATCAGTTCCTCATAGCGTTTCTTTGCGTCTTCATCTGTGTCTTCAAGAATGTTCTTTACATCAGTATAACACATACGCTCATTTACGTTAATCACTGTTTCTGCGATCTGGTGCGAAACTACCTTACCTTTTTCGTTGATGTCCATCAGACAGCTTAATGCCAGGCGGTCTTCTCCCTGATTCAGGGAACAGATTCCATTGGAAAGACGTTCCGGAAGCATTGGTACAACACGGTCTGCCAGATAAACACTGGTTCCACGTTTCAATGCTTCTTTGTCCAGGGCACTGTTATACTGTACATAGTTGCTTACATCTGCGATATGAACTCCAAGATGGTAAATGTCTCCTTCTTTTGTCAATGAGATCGCATCATCCAGATCTTTGGCATCTTCGCCGTCAATGGTGACCGTCTGCAGATGTCTCAGATCCAGTCTGCCGTCTCTGTCTGCATCCAGCACATGATCCGGGACACGCTGTGCCTGCTTCATTACTTTCTCCGGGAATTCGCTCGGAATTCCGAAACTCTTGACGATTGCCAGAATGTCTGTGCCCGGTGTGCGGATATTTCCAAGGTTCTCCTTGATTTTTCCCTCAGGATTCTTATTCTTGGAGCCGTAATCCGTGATCACTGCGATTACTTTATCTCCATTTTTGATTCCTGCTGCTTCTTTACGTGGGATAAAAATGTCTTTAGAGAATTTCGGGTTGTCACTGATCACGAAACCGAAGTCACGGTTTAACTGGTAAGTACCTACGATTTCCGGCATGCCACGTTCCAGAACTTTGACTACTACGCCTTCTTTGCGCTTGCCTTCTTTCTGTCCGTCACGGATAATGATACGTACTTTGTCCTGATGCATAGCTGTGCCAGTATCAGACTCAGGGATAAAGATGTCCTCTTCCTGTCCTTCGATTTCTACGAAACCGAAGCCTTTCGGATGACCGATGAAAGTTCCCTCTGCCTGAATTCCCTCAAGGTACTCTTCCTTATAACTGTCTTCCTCCCGGAAATCTCTGTCGCGATTTCTTCCGCGGCTTTTCTCTTTGGCCTTGTCTCTGTTCTTATCTTTCAGTTTGTCTTTTTTCTTTTTGCCATGGTCTGCGCCATATTCTTCTCTTCGGTCATCATAGTAACGGTCGTCTTTTTTCTTCTTCCATTTTCCTTTGACCTTTTCGTATCTGCCTTTGTTGTCTACGGATACTTTTCCCTCATAGCAAAGTTCATCCAGAACATCGTAGAGGTCTCGCTTCTCTTCTTTGGAAAGTCTCAGAAGTGTAGAGATCTCGCGGAGTCTCATTGGTTTATAAATGGGATCCCCCAGCAGTTCCAGGATAAACTTCTTTCTTCGTTCTATATCTTTTTTCTTCATGTTACTCCTTTAATTCATAACTTATAAAATATCAGGTGAATAAATGTATTCCCATTCCCTCGTAGCTTGAATCAGACGGATAAAATCATCCACATTTGCGTCTCACTCATAGCCAATCTAAAAGTGCAGTTGTTCTCTTTTTCATTCGAGACAATGTTCAATATCATTAATGTCAGGATAAAAAGGTATGGAATCCGATATCATATCATTTATTATATCAGAAAAGTGATTCAAAATGTTTTTATATGACATAAAAAACACCCTTGTACGTGACAAGAGTGTTTCCAGTTTCATTCTAAATTAACCCAGCATATTTAACGCTACAGAAATTACGAAAAATAAAACTCCCATAATAGTAGTAGCCTTAACAAGTCCGCCCTCCATGGAACGACCCTTGTTCTTACCCCAGTATGTCTCTGCTGCTCCGGCAATGGCACCAAGTCCCTGCTGCTTACCTTCCTGCATAAGAACTACGACTGTAAGGGCGATGCAATCTATTATGAAAATGATACTCAGAATAATCTTAACAATCTGCACTTCGTTACACCTCCTAATCAACTGAGTTTCATTGTAACATAGCCGGAAGGGGATTTCAACTACATTTCGGAGTTTTTAACAGGTTTTTTCGGCCTCTTTAAAAGGATTTTCATACACTTCCAGCTCTCCCAGCGCCTCATGAATGCGCAGAAGCTGGTTGTATTTGGCGTTTCGGTCTGAGCGGCAGGGGGCTCCGGTTTTAATCTGGCCAGCGCCTATGGCTACTGCGAGGTCTGCGATAAAGGAGTCTTCGGATTCGCCTGATCTGTGGGAAATTACGGCTCTGTATCCGGATTTCTGAGCCATTTCTACGGCATCCAGTGCTTCTGAGAGAGTTCCGATCTGGTTTACTTTTACCAGAATCGCATTGGCTGCCTGCAGTCTGATTCCGCAGGCGAGACGCTTAATGTTGGTTACAAACAGATCATCACCCACAAGCTGGATCCTTTTTCCAAGTCGCTCTGTCATCTGCTTCCATCCCTCCCAGTCGTCTTCTTCGAGACCGTCTTCGATGGAAACGATCGGGATTTTCTCGATCAATTTCTCATAATAATCAATCATCTCTCCTGCATCTCTGAGGACTTCTTCGCCTTTCATCTTTCCCTCACCCGGAAAAACGTATACGCCTCTTTCTTCATCATACAGTTCACTGGCTGCGGCATCAATAGCAATGCAGATGTCTTTCTCCGGTTCATAGCCTGCTTTTTTTACTGCTTCTATGATCAGTTCCAGAACACTTTCCGAATCAGGAAGGTCTGGTGCAAAGCCGCCTTCGTCGCCTACTGCAGTTGACAGATTTCTGTGCTTCAGGATGATTTTGAGAAACTGGTACACTTCTGCGCACATGCGGATAGCATGTTCCATGTTTTTTGCACCAACAGGCATGATCATGAACTCCTGCAGGTCTACAGTATTATCTGCATGGCGTCCGCCGTTAAGGATATTCATCATCGGAACTGGCATCTGTCTTGTGTGACAACCGCCCAGATACTGATATAAGGGAATCCGAAGTGCCGCTGCTGCCGCTCTCGCCACTGCCATGGATACTCCCAGAGATGCGTTTGCTCCTACATTACTCTTATTATCTGTACCATCTGTGTCTATGATCTTCTTATCGATAAAAGTCTGGTTCAGAGCATTTTCTCCAAGGATTGCTTCTGCCAGTTTTGTGTTTACATTCTCTACTGCTTTCTGGACACTGAGGCCTACATAGCAGTCTTTTTCTCCGTCTCGTAATTCTACTGCTTCAAACTTACCGGTTGAAGCTCCTGAAGGGACAATCGCCCTTCCTGTATATCCATTGATCCCGATCACACCTTCGCCTACTGTAACTTCAACTTCTACAGTAGGGTTTCCTCTGGAATCCAGTACTTGTCTTGCGTGAACCCTTCTTACAGGCAGATAACGTAACATTTTTTGAGCCTCCTGCTTCTTTTTATGAAATATGCGGATAAACACATCCGCTTTGCTGCTACAAACGTTAACAAACTATCCCTCTGCAATGTCTGTACTTCAGCATTTTATTTGTTTCATACGCATAGCTTTTCCAGATACTTTGATGAATATGCGCTGTATGCTGGCGGTTCTTAAACGATATTTCGATGCATTGCTACTTATATGTTGTATCTTTGTGTATCGTACTTTTGTATCTAAACCTGATTCACTCTGGTTATTTTATAAATCCCATATAATTTTCAGAATATTTTATCAGCATAAATCATTTTAATTGTTTCTTTTAAATATTTTTATAAGTTTTTAGTTTTTATGCTTGACATTTCAATTATTATCTGTTATAGTAAGCTCATAAAACAAAAGGGATTACGGAAAACAAAAAAGAAAAGGAGTGAGACCACCGAAAACATAATTTCTTCTTTATAATTTAAGAAAGCGAGGTACAGACCACCAGAATAGTTAAAGTTTCAAATTCATGATTTATAATTTATGAAAGGCAGGTACGGACCACCAAGAACTTAAAGTTTTAAATCCAACTAAGTTTTATAAGTTCCTATTAATAAAAAGGAAGGTACAGTCCAATGAAAACCTAACGATTTACCCTATTTAAAAGCAACAAAACATCAATATAAGGACGGTATGATCCAATGGACATTTAATAATTTATTCTTATTATTAAAAAGTAACAGATAATCCATAAAAGGAAGGTACAATCCAATGGAAACTTAACGATTTACCTTATTTTAAAGAAGCAACATCTATTAATATAAGGAAGGTATAGTCCAATGAAACATTAACGATTTACCCTATTATTAATCGTAACAGTTCATTCATACAAAGAGGTACAGTCCGATGAGAACTTAACGAATTACCCTATTTAAACTAAATGAGGAAGGTACAGACCAATGGGACAGTAAGTTTAAATAAATTCTAAATACAATTTTATAGAAAGCGAGGTATCATCCCTTGGATACAGAATCTTAACAAGAGCCACGATGGAAAATAAATCGATGGCTCTTTTATTTTGCAAAGTCTATTGTTCTCTTTTCTCTCATATATTTAAGCAACATCCTTTCTTTTGAGGTTATCATTCTATGCGTCTCAAATACATATCCCCTGTCAGATTTTTTTCTGCACGAACCGGGCGGATTCTTCTGCTTTTCTGCATATCTGCAATTGTAGGTTCTGCTACCGGAAAAGTGGTTTCGCATTTTACTCAGAAGCAGGCGACTGTTCCGTCTTCTTCTCAGAGTTCCAGCTGGGGGCTTAGTTTTCAGGAAGAAGGGAAACGCCCTGTAGGAAATGCCACGATTGAAGAATTGTCTCAATATGATGCTTTCTTTGCAGAGAACACCGAAGAAAAGAAACTTTATCTTACCTTTGATGCCGGTTATGAAAATGGAAATACCCCGGCGATACTGGATGCATTGAAGAAACATCAGGCTCCGGCTACTTTTTTTGTTGTGGGGAATTTTATTTCGGAGAATCAGGACCTGATCAAACGGATGGAGGATGAGGGGCATACCGTTGGAAATCATACGATGACTCATCCAAACATGTCGAAGATTTCTACGCAGGAATCTTTTCAGAAAGAATTAGCTGGTGTGGAAGATATTTACAAAGAAATTACAGGAAAAGAAATGACGAAATTTTACCGGCCGCCGCAGGGGATTTACAGTACTCTGAATCTGTCTATGGCAAAAGAAATGGGATATCATACTTTTTTCTGGAGTCTTGCTTATGTGGACTGGTATCAGGACAATCAACCGGATCCCCAGGAGGCTATCGCAAAACTGACGAAACGGATTCATCCTGGAGCTATCGTGCTGCTGCATAGCACCTCTTCTACTAATGCGCAGATTCTGGATGAACTGTTAAGTAAATGGGAAGAGATGGGGTATTCGTTTCATTCTTTAAATGAATTAGTTTCTGCATCTTAAGCAACCCAAGTCTCACACACAATTTCACTTGCAAAGAATAATACAATATAGCTTTTTTACAAATCTGATCTCAAAAATGAGATGCACCCCACCAGGAACAATTCCCGTGGAGTGCATCTCATTTTGTTTATAAATCAATACTTATGAGGATATCAATTTATATTTCCTATATTATTCAGCGTCTGCTGCCTCTGTTTCTTCAGGTTCTTCTGTTGTTTCTGCTTCTTCTGTGTCATCTGCTGCGTCTGCATCTGTTGTATCAGCTTCCTCAGCATCTTCGCTGTCTACAACACCACCTTCAACAACAAGGTCTTCTGGATCAATGTTATCGCCGTATACTGGTTTCAGAGTTTCTTCGAAGTCTGCATGGAAGAACTGTTCGTCTGCCAGAGATTTGATCTCATCATTGATTGCGTTCAGAAGGTCTGTGTTGCCTTTCTGTACTGCAGGTGCGATCGTGTCGATGTCACCAAGAGATTCAATTCCTACAGAGAATCCTTCGTTCTGCTGAGCCCATGCAAGTACCTCTGTGTTGTCTGTGGAAAATGCATCTCCTCTTCCGTCAAGAAGTGCATCGTATGCTTCCTGATATTCATCAAATTTTACAAGTTCGATATCCGGATAGTTGTCTGTGAAGTATGTCTCTGCTGTTGTTCCTTTTACAACGATCAGTTTCTTGCCTTCCAGATCTTTTACATCTGTGATCAGTGCATCGTCAGGAGAAACAACACCAAGAGCTACTTTCATGTATGGAAGTGCGAAGTCTACTTTCTCTGCTCTGTCATCTGTTACTGTGAAGTTTGCAAGAATTACGTCTACCTTTGCAGACTGCAGATATTCTACACGGCTTGCTGCTTCTACATATGTGAATTCTACATCATCTTCGCTTCCAAGGAGATCTTTTGCAAGTCTCTTTCCGAAGTAAACATCGTATCCCTGAACATCACCGTTTTCATCTACATATCCAAATGGATTCTTATCACTGAATACACCGATTTTGATCTTTCCGTCTTCTTTGATCTCATCCAGAGTACGGGCCTGCGCAGTGTTTCCGCCGTCATCTGCTGCACTTACGAGAATACTTCCGCCAAGAAGTGTTGTTGCTGCTACGCCTGTTGCTAATAAAACTGCTAATAATTTTTTCTTCATGTCCTTTTCCTCCATGTTTTAAAAAATTTTGATTTTATAATAATTTTTATAACTATCTTTTGTTATCATGTCTTTCTGACTGATATTCTAAAATGTCGTCTGTTTCTGATTCCTTTATTATTTTTTGGATATTCAGCTTTCAGTCCATTTGAATCCTAAACCGTAATGAACTGTATTTGATTTATAGTTCTTCTATTGTTATTTTTTCACTGTTTCATAATGGAAACTGTTCAGGAACTGTTTTGCTCTGTCTGTCTGCGGATTGTCGAAGAACTGTTCCGGAGTGTTCTCTTCTACGATATTTCCTTTATCCATAAAGATCACTCTGTCTGCTACAGATCTGGCAAATTCCATTTCGTGAGTGACGATCAGCATGGTCATTCCTGTTTTTGCAAGTTCCAGAACTACCTGAAGTACTTCTCTTACCATCTCCGGGTCAAGGGCTGCTGTGATCTCATCCAGAAGCATGATCTCCGGATGCATCAGCATGGCACGTACAATGGCAACTCGCTGTTTCTGACCACCTGAGAGCTGTCTTGGATAGTTGTCTTTCTTATCCAGAAGTCCAACTCTGTCCAGAAGCTGCTCGGCTTCTTTCTTCACTTCTTCTTTGTTTCTCTTCTGTACTTTCAGAGGTGCCAGAAGAAGATTATTTAAAATTGTCATGTTTGGGAAAAGATCGTAGCTCTGGAAAACCATTCCAATCTTCTCTCTGACTTTACTGATATTCTTTTTTTCATTCTCGTAGCTTACGCCATTGAGTTTCAACACACCGCTGTCGATTGCTTCCAGACGGTTGATACATCGCAGGAAAGTACTTTTTCCACATCCGGAAGGTCCTACGATTACTACTACTTCTCCTTTTTGCATGGAGAAAGAAACATCATCCAGAATAGGAACATTGTTTACATATGATTTCTTTAAATGCTCTACTTCTAAAATCGGCTGTCCCATTCATTTATCCTCATTTCTATTAGTCTGCAAACTTCTTTTCCAGAACTCTGGAGAGTCTGGAGAATGGAAAACATATGATGAAATACATGAAGAATACTGCACCGTATACCCAGAGTGCTGCTGTCGGGTTTGTATATCTAGATGCATCAATGATCTGTTTTCCTACTTTTAATACTTCTACTACACCGATCAGGGCTACCAGTGATGTGGTCTTAATCATTCGTGTCAGAAGATTGACTGCGGATGGAAGAAGTCTTCGGATGGTCTGCGGCAGAATGATATAAAGGTATACCTGCCATTTATTTAATCCGAGTCCGTATCCGCTGTCATATTGGTGTTTCGGGATAGAGATCAGTGCGCTTCGCACCAGATCGCCCATCTCTGCAGTTCCCCAGAAAGTAAATACGATAACTGCTGCTGTCTCACCGGTAAGGTTCATTCCCAGATGCTTGGCTGCTCCGAAGTATACCAGAAACAGAAGTACCAGCTGCGGCATGATCCTTACAATCTCAAGGTAAATACGACAGATAAATTTGATTATTTTATTCGGAATGTTCATTACCATTCCGAGAAGAAATCCAAGGACAATGGAAAATACCATGGAAATCAGTGCAATTCTTATTGTTACCCACAAGCCCTGCCAGAGTCTTAATGAGTTGATTCCTTTGAAAAGAACCTCAATCCCCATATTCTGCATAGCGGACTCTCCTTTCTACAAATGAACAGATCAGTGAGATTGGTAAAAGTATGATCAGATATGCGATTACCAGCATCATCAGGGCTTCATCTGTTTTGTAATAAATTCCGATCAGGTCTTTAGTCACAAACATCAGGTCTGCAAGTGCTACTGCACTAAATACAGATGTTTCTTTAATAAGAAAGATTGCATTGGCGCAGAATGCAGGGATGGAATTGGATACCGCCTGCGGCAGGATGATGTTTGTAAATACCTGACTCTTGCTCATTCCGAGACTTAATGCGGATTCTACCTGAATCGGTGGAACATTATCCAGACCGCTTCGGAAAGCTTCTGCCATGTAGCTGCCTCCCAGAAATGCCAGACCTGAGATTGCGCATTGTTCGGAGCTGAGTACGATTCCTATCTTCGGAAGACCGAAGTACAGAAAGAATAACTGTATCAGAAGCGGGGTATTTCTTGATAGTTCTATGTAGCATTCCACGATCTGGCGAAGCACCGGGATCTTGAAATACTTGATCATGCTACAGACAAGTCCTACGATGATTGCGAGGATCACACCGATCACCGCCATGTGAAGGGTGAGCTTCGCAGCTTCTATATAAAGAGGTGTCTGTTCGCGGATAAATTCAAAGTCCATGGTTGCGTTTTCTCCTTCTCTGATATGAAGTTCTTATTCCATTGAATTGTCTGGTCATTATTGCCAGTCTCATATCAGTTTCATCTTATTTATGTATATGATTCAAATAAGATGTTTCATTTATCATTTTTTATTTTTCCTGCCTGAATCTGACTTCTTCTACCTTTATCGTGTTTCTAACAGGCAAGTTTCTCATAAATTGCATCTGCAAGTTTGCGATGTCCGGATTCATCCAGATGTTCCTGATCTGCTTCACCCGGGTGTGCGTAGGCAGAAGCCTGTAAATAGGAAATGTTTCTTGCTTTTGCAATTTTCTCATATACCCGGTGGAGGTTCAAGGATACTTCTCTGGATTTCTTATCGAATTCCGGGTCAAAGTCTTCTTCCCAAATTCGTTCGCCAAGGTAAATCGGAGATACCAGAAGAACTTTGGCATCCGGGTTTACTGCGTTGATCTGATCGAGAAGCTGTTCAATTCCCTGTCCGATGACTTCCGGGGTTGCGCTGTATACGCTTTTACAATCATTGGTGCCAAGCATAAGAACAATGGTGTCTACCGGTCTGTGGCTCTCAAGGATTGCAGGGAGCATCTTTGTTCCTCGTCTTTCTGTGCGGAATGGATCATCGAATACTGTGGTTCTTCCGCAGAGGCCTTCTTCGATTACACGGTAGCCTTTCTCTCTTACTTTGTCATCCAGGATGCTGGTCCAACGGGTGCCCCATCCGTATCTCTGATTGGATGTTCCCGGGATTAAACCGTATGTATTAGAATCGCCGAAACATAAGATTTGTTTCATGTCTTGTCACCTTCTTAACTGATTTTTTAATGCAGGTTTTTCGTTTTTCCTGTTTTCATATCTATTTGATAGGAATACTATACAATCTTTATTTTGGTTTGTCAATCCCTTTTTTGTATTTTTTTGAAAACGTTCATTTTTACACTGTAAAAGAGACGCTCAGAAATATTTTTATTTTCCGTGCAGTTTCGGGACCTAAGATCCCTGCAAATGCACGGAAAATAAAAATATTTCTGAGCTGAGCATTGATTGTGATACTTTTTCTTCGCAAATAAAACTTTCCTGCATAAAATGCGCATTATTTCATAGACATAGATTGGGAAACTTCAAACACTTTAAATCTGTCAAATACAGCATTTATTTATATTGACTAATTCTTTATAAAGCAAAAAGAGCAGCTACTACACCTGGCACGTTGGTGTAATATCTGCTCTTCTTCGTGCGATATTCTGTTATGGATTATATCACTGTTATTATTATTTATGCAATACCTGTTCTACTATATTTTTCCAGCCTGCATATTTCTGGATGCGTTTTTCTGACTGCATCTGTGGAGTAAAGTGGGTGCGGATCATTATTATTTCCAGTCCTGAACTTTGTATTTTTTATATTTTGCAGGTGTGGTACCTGTATATTTTTTAAATATTTTTATAAAATAGCTCTGTGTGGAAAAACACAGATATTCGCTTATCTGTGCTGCTGTATAATCTGAGTATGTCAGCATATTGCAGGCGGCTTCTATCCGTTCTTTTTGGATATAGTCAACCAAGAACATTCCCGTTTCTTTTTTAAACAGTCTGGAAAGGTAACCTGGGCTGATTCCTGCTGCCTCTGCTGTTTCTTCCAATGTGATGGACGTATGCAGATGAAGATGGATATATTTTATTGCAACCTCAATTGTTCTGCTGTAATTTCTCATCCCATGTTTCTGTACTTCTTCTGCAAACCGCATCGCTGCTTTTTCCGATAATTTTTCTATGGAATACTTACTTGTACATTCTTCCACAGTCTGAATATAGCCATCACTTAAAGCATACGCCGTTTCTTCTGGTACTCCACCTTCAATTGCAGCTCTTGTAAACAGAGTAATTCCCGCAATAAACATATTTTTACTGTTTCGCAGTTCATTCCTGGACAAAACTCCCGGAGTTCCATCCGGTGTCTTTTGAAAAATGGACAGCACTCTGTCCGTCTGCCCATTTTTAATCGCATCGTATTGCAGACGTTCACTGGCATAGGAGGCATGTCTCTGAAGATTCTCCCGTCTCTCAAATAAGGTATCCCTGCTTCGATTCTCTGCAATTTTTTCTTCCTGATGACTATATAATTTTTCCATGATTCACATCCCCACATAACCGTTCTCTTCTATAAAAATTCTTATCTTATTTTACACACAATTATGTCCCCAGACAACATCCCTACCAGAATCTTTTCCAACCCTTAGAAAGAATATTAATATTTTAGTATTTATAACAATATTTTACTATATTTTATCATTTGCAAATGATATAGTTCAGATAAAGGTAAACAGTTTGTTTAACATATATCACTAAATTATGGAGGTTTTTATTATGGAACGTGATTTAAAGAAAATCGTCAGCCAGATGACTCTCGAAGAGAAGGCAGGCATGTGCTCAGGTCTTGATTTCTGGCATCTGAAGAGTGTAAAAAGACTTGGAATCCCGGAGGTAATGGTAAGTGATGGCCCTCACGGGCTTCGCAAGCAGGACGACAAGGGCGATCATCTTGGAATGAACGACAGTATCAAGGCTGTCTGCTTCCCTCCTGCTGCTTTAAGCGCCTGCTCTTTTGACCGTGAATTAATGGAATCTATGGGTGAAACGATCGGTAAAGAGGCTCAGGCAAATGACGTATCTGTCATCTTAGGACCGGCTGTTAATATCAAACGTTCCCCACTCTGCGGAAGAAACTTTGAATATTATTCAGAGGATCCATATCTTGCAGGCGAAATCGCAGCTGCATTTATCAATGGCGTACAGTCCCAGCATGTCGGAACTTCCATCAAGCATTTCGCAGCTAACAATCAGGAATATCACCGTATGAGCAATTCCTCTGAAGCAGATGAAAGAACTCTCCGTGAAATCTATTTTCCAGCATTTGAAACTGCTGTAAAGAAGGCTCAGCCATATACCTTTATGTGCTCCTACAATCAGATCAACGGCACTTTTACTTCCGAAAACAAATGGCTTCTCACAGACGTTCTCCGTAATGACTGGGGATTTGAAGGTTATGTAATGTCTGACTGGGGTGCCGTCAATGACCGTGTGAAAGGTCTGGAAGCCGGGCTGGAACTGGAAATGCCAGGTTCCAATGGAACAAATGATGCTCTGATCGTGGAAGCTGTAAAAAACGGCATTCTGAAAGAAGAAGTTCTGGATCAGGCTGTAGAACGTATCCTGAACATTATCTTCAAATATGCAGACCACCGCGCACCACAGGATTTTACTATAGAAAAAGACCATGAAGAAGCACGCCGCATCGCAGAAGAATCTATGGTTCTTCTGAAAAATGCAGACCAGGTCCTTCCTCTGAAAACTTCTGAAAAGGTTGCTTTTATCGGTGGTTTTGCCAAGAAGCCTCGTTTCCAGGGCGGCGGAAGTTCTCATATCAACTGCTTCAAAGTAACTAATGCACTGGAGTCTGTTCCTGCTGACGCACAGGTTACTTACGCAGAAGGTTTCCCTGCTGATAAAGATTTCTATGATAAAAATCTTGCCGCTGAAGCAATTCAGGCAGCAAAAGAAGCTGACAAAGTTGTAATCTTCGCCGGACTTCCGGACAGTTTTGAATCTGAGGGATATGACCGTTCCCATATGGGGCTGCCTGAATGCCAGAACCGTCTTATCGCTGAAATTCTGGAAGTTCAGCCAAATGCAGTGATCATTCTTCACAATGGTTCTCCTGTAGAAATGCCATGGATCAACGATGTGAAAGGTATTCTGGAAGCTTACCTTGGAGGACAGGCAGGCGGTGCTGCTGTTGCAAATATCCTCTATGGTGTTGTAAACCCAAGCGGTAAACTTGCCGAAACTATTCCGGTGAAACTGGCTGATAATCCATCCTATCTGAACTTCGGTGGCGGCGATAAAGTAGAATACCGTGAAGGTGTGTTTGTAGGATATCGTTATTATGATACCAAGCAGATGGAAGTTGCCTATCCATTTGGATACGGACTCTCCTATACTACTTTTGCATACAGCAATCTGCAGATTTCAAACACAACTCCGACAGAAAAAGATACTATTACCGTTTCTGTAGATGTGACAAATACAGGCAACGTTGCAGGAAAAGAAGTTGTTCAGCTCTATGTCAAAGATATGACTTCCTCTGCGATCCGTCCTGAAAAAGAACTGAAAGGTTTCGAAAAAGTCCAGCTTGCTCCTGGCGAAACCAAGACAGTTACTATGGAACTGAATAAACGTAGCTTTGCATGGTATAACACTGAATTACATGACTGGTATGCTGCAAGCGGCAAATATGAGATCCTGATCGGTGCATCTTCCAGAGATATCCGTCTCTCCGAAACCATCGAACTCTCCAGCAGCCAGGTCATTCCGATGCATGTTCATATGAATACCACACTTGGAGAACTGCTCCGCCATCCTAAGACAAAAGAAACTGCTAAAGAGCTGACTTCTAAATATCTCTCTGCAATGAACGGCGGAAGCGAAACTGCTTCTGAATCCGCCGCAGAAGCCATCTCAGAAGAAATGGTAGAAGCAATGACAGATTCCATGCCGCTTCGCTCTCTGTGCAGCTTTGGAGGCTTCTCACGTGCTGAAATCCAGGAGATTATTGATAAACTGCAGGTACTATGCTAATATCCATAAAAACATCTACTCTGCCATTTATCTTATTTCATGTAAAATATTATCCTTAATATAATTTTACATTATATATTGCTTTATATAAGTAAAAGCTACTGCATATACATCCGGTAAAAATAATCCAGATTGCGCAGTAGCTTTTTTATTAATATATAATTTTTAAGGAAAGAACCAAAGGTGGGTTGAATAAGAGGGCAACTGTCGGTGCCCCCTTATTCAGCACACTTTTGGTTTTTCCGAATTGAACAAAGTCGCGTCCGGTATATGGGGATTCAATATCTCACATTCTGTCATTATTTTTTGGATAAGCAGAACTGTCTATGGAGAAGACGATCTCGAAAATCCAGGGATTTTTTTGATTTTGGGCAGAAATTCCCCTTACCCCAGTTTTGTAAGTACGGTATTCGTTTTGAGTTTGGTTTAGGCACTGTTTTTTCGGTGTGTCATATATCTGGAACACACCTTATATGATACGTTTCCTCCACAACACGGACATACTGTGACATCCTTTTTGTACAGTATCTTGATCGCATGTACTTTATCTTCCTTCCTGAACCGTCTCAGAAATTCACGGCAGCCGATCAGATTTCTGCAGATGGGAATCAGTTTTCGTTTATTATGGTTGCTCAGGAGCCCATAGTGACGTATCCTGACAAATCCTTTCGGAGGAACATGCATCAGGAAACGGCGGATGAATTCGGTACCTTCCAGGGTTAACTCCTTCCATTTACCTCCACATTTATAATCCTTTACCCGGATGGTTACCGTATTTTCATCCATATGGAGAATGCGGCTGTTGCTGATTGCAATCCGATGGGTGTAACGCCCCAGGTAATTCATCACAGTTTCTGCTCCGGCAAAGGATTCCCTGATATCTGTAACCCAGTCTTTTTTATAGCACGTATCCAGTAATTCCTGGTATTCATACTGGTTACGGTATTTTTGGGCATCACCTTCATAAGAAAGTTTTCCATTATCATGCAGCTGTTTCAGCCCGGACAGGAATTTTCCCTTAAAAAGCTTTGCCATTGCTTTCCCGGGCAGAAAATAGCCATCTTCTTTCTGGTGCCAGTTACGGTCTGTGTCCAACCCGCCGCAGGTTGATAACACATGAATGTGCGGGTGGTAAGAAAGATTGGATGCCCACGTATGCATAATGCTGATAAATCCGGGGGTGCCTCCCATATGGGAAGGGTCTTCTGAAAGCTCCTGGATGGTTTCTGCCACAGCATGAAAAAAGAGAGAATACAACTCTTTCTGATTACAGTAGATCAATGGGTTCAACTCACTTGGACAGGTAAAGACAAGGTGGTAATAATCAATGTCCAATACATGTTCATTCTGTGCATCAACCCATAATTCATTCGCTAACGCCTGGCACATCGGACAGGATCTGTCACGGCAGGAATTGTTATGGTACTGGATATGTCCGCATGTGTCACATTCAGAGATATTGGCTCCATATGCACCAGTCTTGCAGTTCAGGATATGATGTACGGTTTTTGCCTGACTTGCAGTGGGTGTGTAAGAGTCCAGATATTTCGGATAGAAATGCCGGAGGACATCCTGCATGGTAGGATTATCATTCATCACGGCTGCCCTCCCCATCCTTTTTTTCAAAAGTATCAAAGGGACTCCGGATACCCATAAGTGCTTTGGATGTCATCTGCAGATACACATCCGTGGAATTCGGGCTGCGGTGGCCTAACAGTTGTTGGATAAATGTATGGCTGACTCCGTCTTCAAGTGCGTGGCAGGCAAAGCAATGCCTCATTGTATGCGGTGTTACCCCTTCCGGAAGCCCGAGTTTCCGTGCATGATTTTTTATGAATAGTTGAACGGTTGAACTGGTCAGTGGCTCATCCCTTACTGTGCTTGGAAACAGCCATCCCATCGGGCGGTTATAACGGTACCAGTATTCTGTAAGGATTTCCAGGTTCCTGTCACTTAATATGGTATAGCGGTCCTGTCGGTTCTTTGACAATGGAACATGTATCATCATCTGTTTCCTGCGGATATCTTCATAGCGCAGATGGCAGACTTCACTGACCCGAAGACCGGAGGAATACATCGTTGCAGTGATGGCCTTGTGCTTATAGTTATCCATAGAATCAATAAGTAGGTTTACCTGTTCCCGGGTAAGGATTATAGGGAGCTGCCTGTCGCGTTTCATTTTTGGTATTTTTTTGGAATCCCACACATATCCAAGAGTGTATTCAAAGAAGAAACGGATCGCTGCAGTATAGACATTAATTGTGGAAGCTTTTTTGTTCTCATGATCTTTCATGTAGAATATAAATTTCCGAATATCAGCGTAGGTAATGGACATGGCATCCTTATTAGTGAAATCAAGAAATCTTTTCACAAAACGATAATAGTCTTCACATGTATTTGATGTAAAATTTTTTAACTGCATATCCTGCAGTAATTTAAAAAGGTATTTTTCATTCATCGAAATGTCCTCCAATATAGTAAAAGAATTTTCCGTCAAGAAGTCCTTATCCTTATATTTGGAGGCGCATGGGCATCGTAAAAACACTTGTCTAAAATGATAATATATGTTAATCTGTTCATGGCAGTGGTGGTGTCGATCCTGTTTGATTGTTATTTTGTGGTGATTTAACAATACTACTTTTAGGACTTGGCTACCACTGCTTTTTATATTTCAAAGTAAAAACTGCGCCACAGCCTTGGCAGGCCATCGCGCAGCGATTTTGTTCAACTTTAACTATGATGAATCTCAAATATTGTTATATTTGTCAAATAGCTATTCCCTGTCTATTTATATTATCTTGCACTCTGTTAACTGCACTTTTATTTCTCTCTTGTCAGAAATTTTTTATAAGAAAAATCCATTCCAAAAGCCCCCAGTGGAGCTGTTATTATAATTGCCATAACAGCTACGGAAAGTACAATTTTGCCGCACGGCAGCCCTGCTGCAAATGGAACAGAGCCAATTGCTGCCTGTACTGTTGCTTTCGGAAGATATGCAATTACACAGAAAACTCGTTCTTTCGCAGAAAGATCTGTCTTTACCGTACAGAGCAGTACGCCAAAAGATCTGAAGATCAATGCTATAAAAATCATAGCAACTGCAGCTAATCCGGCGTCCAGTGTATAACGGATATCTACGGCAGCCCCTACCAGCACAAAAAGAATTACCTCTGCGGCAAGCCAGAGTTTTCCGAATTTCTCTGACAATCTCTTTGACACGAAAGCAGTACATTTCATTTTCAGAACACATGCCATACTTACAACTGCAAGCAATCCGGATACTGCAATTTTTCCTTCCAGCCATCCTTCAATTGCGATCAGCAGGAAAGAAAATCCAAGGACAATGATTACTTTCATACTGTTTCTTACATAATGTTTCTTCGCATAAGCAGTCTCAAAAAATAAATACAGCAGGTATCCTACGATCGCACCCAGAATAATTCCCAGGATGATTGAAACCGGAATGTTGGCAAATGCTTTGATGTCTGCGCTGCCGCCCTGTGCCATGCTTAAGAATGTCGTAAACAATACAATAACAAAGATATCGTCACAGGATGCTCCGGCCATGATCATCTGTGGAATCGCTTTCTCTGTTCCGTATTTCGTCTCCATCAGCTGAACCATTCTCGGTACAACGACTGCCGGAGATACTGCAGCAAGTACAGATCCCATTACCGCAGCTTCTACTCTGGTGATTCCCAGAATCGCCGGTGCAAATAATAAATAACCTATGATTTCAAACGATGCCGGAACAAAGGACATCATGATTGCCGGTCTGCCTACCTTCTTTAGATCATCCAGATTCAATGATAAACCGGCCTTTAACAGGATGATGATAAGAGCCATTTTTCTCAGATCTGCAGAAATAGAAAGAATACTCGGATCAAGAAGATCCAGGACATACGGTCCCAGTACAATTCCAGTTGCAAGCATTCCGATAATACGCGGCAGTTTCAGTTTCTGGCAGATTGCTCCCATTGCCAGACCTACCAGAAAAATAAATGATAGTGATGTTAACATTGATATTTCTCCTTCTTTTTTGTTTTCGCACAAAAAAAGCTGACACCTTCTGCGATCAATTAACATTACTTATTAATCAATCGTAGAAGTCATCAGCTTAAATCAGCGGTTTTGGTTTCCCTGGGGAGAACTTCATTCCCCAAAATTCCTGTTTATCATACTACCTGTGTTTTCTTTTGTCAAGTAGTGTTACTGGAAAATCACCTTACAGGTTTCGATGGAATCCCCCAGACTGAAACCATATCCGCGGTTATTACAACACCGTTCTTTTTTATACCTACCAGCCAAACGCATCCCGAATCAATGCCCCAGTTTCTCCATCTATGTAAAATAATTCCTGTTCGTCCGGAGAATCTTTCCACTGGTAAGGGCAGCGGAAGCTCCAGACAGGCCTGTAAACGATTCCCTCTGCAGTTTCATCAATATAATATTCCAGACAGATTTTTGTAACTGGAATCGTGGTTGATTCCGTTTCCCCTGTATCATTCTGTTCTGTAAAAAAACCGATTTTCCCGTCTTTTACATATTGTTCCACTGATTTTAGAATTTCTTCCATAGGAAGCATAGTAACTGATTCTTCCTCTTTCACTTGAAGTGGAATCGGCATATTAAAATAGCAATCTTCAAGTTCAGGGCCAAAACCTGTATTTCCCCGATAATAATGCTGGGAAAGTCCACCCACCAATACTCCATTCAGCAGAATTTCCGTGTCGTAATAATCATATCCTACTTCCATGTCGCTGATTAATTTTCTTACAGAAGTTCCAGTTAAATTAGCTCTGGAAAGCAGCTGATTTATAATATTTAATTCCTCATCTTCCGTACTTTTTCCTAAAGATCCCAGGTCTTTTTCACTTAATCCATTACACTGTATCATTCCGTCTGAAACGAATAACTGCAGTCCTTTTTCTTTATTTTCCCAGACCATTTCGTCTGTCACAGATTTTTCCCAGCCATCTTTCCCACCAAACCAGGAGCGGATTTCTTCCTCTGATACGTTACATTTTTCCAGGATTCCTTTCGAAACATCGGAGGTACTTCCGATAATATCGGCCTCTATCGTAAGCGTTCCTGATTTTCCCTGCAGAGAAGCTATTACATGGTTTTCATTTACCTGTAACACTGTTGTTTCTGAATCATGTTTTTCATTTACTTCCGTAGAATCTAAAGAATTTTCTAAACCTGTTGTTTCCTGCGTACTCTCATCCAGAGAATCCGAAGTGGGTTCTACTCCAGTATCTTCAGCTAGCAACTTTCCTTCTTTCCTGTATTTTTCTATGATATCCCGTACTTCATTATTTAATGGAAGGGTTAACGTAAGAGTCTGAGGCGTATATCCTCTGTAAACATCCTCCGCAGGCAGTGCATAAGAGAGCATTCCTTCTGAATCTGTAAAAGAACCAGTTTTAAAAATTTTTTCGTAAACTTTATAATCTTTCCAGGTGTAATAAATCTTACCGTTATAATCCGGATATGCCTGAATGGTCATGGAAAGCTCTACCTTGGAATCTTCTTTTAATATTTTTTCTGTCAATGCATCATCATACAGGGTAATATGCCCATAATAGAGATTTTCCCCGTCTATCTTATTCAAAGATGCAAGTGCATCTTCTCCATTCACTGTCGCATGGTCCCTGCAACTGATCATATAGTTCCTCGCCTCGTTTGAAGGTTCGCCCAGAAAGCTTAAACTACTGCCATCAAAATAAGCTTCTGTAATAGAAAGCATAGACTGTCTCCAATCCATCTCCTCAGGAGTTATATGATAAGAAGTCATATCTTCTACATTTTCTGCATTTGAATCAGGTTCTGTAACAATCATTTGGGCAGTTTCCTGTCCAGTAACACCCTGCTGCTCCAGTTCTTTATGAAGCCATCCAAGTTTTGTTGCAAGTACACCGGTGCTAATGCCTAATACAGCAGCCACCGGAAGAAGAATCCGAATTATTTTTTTCTTATTCCCTGAACTTTTCTTTCTTCTTTCATCTGGTTTTATGACTAAATTATTCGTGTTACCAATTCTCTCATCTGGAGAATCTAAAATTCCCTTCAGAACATCTTCCATAGCTTTATCAATATTATCGGGTATCTCAGTTTCTTCTTTTAAAATTTTTCTGATTTCTTTTTCATTCATATCCATCACCTCCTAATCACCCTTTTTAATTTTGCTCTTGCCCTGGAAAGTTTAGTTGATACGGTATTGCTGTTCATTTCAAGAAGAACACCTATTTCCTTTACAGAAAATTCATCAAAATAATAGAGTTCTACAATTTTCCTACTTTCTTCATCAAGACATAAAAGCAATTGCTTCCATTCACAAAGATCCAGGTCTTCACAATGTATACCTTCTTCAAAATTTTCCAGTTCTGTGTCACGGTTCTTTTGACGGAGAATGTCTTTACATTCGTTTATCAGAATCCGAATCAGCCAAGTCTTAAAATATTTCACTTCTCTCAGTCCCTGTATATTTTCATAACAGGACAGGATTGCATTTTGCAGTGCATCTGCAATGTCTTGCTCGTTCCGAAGATAAACCCAGGCTGCTTTATATAAGCTCTGCTTATTCATCCGGATCAATTGAACAAACGCTTCTTTATCTCCGTTTTTAGCTGCTGTTACCAAAGCATCCATTTTTATACCCCCTTTTCATTTTTATAACTATTAGACTTGAAATATGGGCAGTTCCTTTCAAAAATTTTTTATTTTATACAAAAAAAGACACAGGCAATCGAAGATGGATCGTCAATGTCTTTTTATTCTCAATTTTCAAATTTGCTCATTTATGGTTGAAAAAAGGTACTTATCTGGTTCCTTTCCATTTTTAATAAAACAAAAAAGCCAGAAAGCCTTGATTTCACTGACTTTCTGACTCGTTAGAAGCAGGGGATGAGAGAATCGAACTCCCACCAAAGGTTTTGGAGACCCCTATCATACCATTTGACCAATCCCCTACAAAGTATATTTTATATACTCTCAAAACTACATACATGTCAACATTCCTTGAGAATTAACTTCCTGCGTTGCCGATTGAGTATTGTCATATACAGTACTCCGCGGGGGTCACTTCGTGACTCCGTCACTCAGCTTTTTTGGTCAAGCCCTCACCCGATTAGTAACAGTCAGCTCCATGCATTACTGCACTTCCACCTCTGCCCTATCTACCTCGTCGTCTTCAAGGGGGTTTACTTCTTTCGAATGGG